>JADGRG010000368.1 GCA_017881145.1 Sandaracinaceae bacterium
AGATCCGGGAAGCGCGCGACCACCGCAGGCAGCGCTCGGATCACCGTCTCGATGCCTTTGTTCGGGCTGAGCAACCCGAAGGTGAGCAGCATGCGCCGGCCTGCGACGCCGAAGCGCGCTTTCAGCGCCTCTTGATCGCTCGACGGCATGGTGGGGATGCCGTGGCGAATGATCTGGATCTTCGGCCCATGCACGTCGTAGCCGCTAGCCAAGAGGTCCTTTGCGACCTGACTCATCACGATCAGTTGCGCGCACTGCTTGCCCATCTGCTGGACGATGCTGCGCTGCGAAGCCGACGGTTGTTTGAGCACCGTGTGCAGCGTCACCATCGACGGCATGCGGAGCGGGGCGAGGAAATCCAGGATGTAGCTGCCGTCATCGCCACCGAAGATGCCGTATTCGTGCTGAATCGACACCAGCTGCACATCGCTGTAGTTCACCAGCTCGGCTGCGCGCGCGTAGTCGCCCTTGGAGCCCTGGCGGATTTCGTACTTGACCTCGGCCGGGTAAGCGTATTGGCCCGCGAGATCGGTCACGGCCAGCACCATCGGTAGCGCTTGTCGGTTGGCGGAAGCTACTGCCGCAGCCAGGTCGTACGTGAAGGTGGCGATGCCGCAGCGACGTGGCGGATAAGTCCCCACGAATGCCATCGGCAACTCGGGCGTGATCTCTGCGCCAAGCGGGGCGTCCAGCTCGTCACGCAACATCGAGAGCCGTTCTCGAAAGCTCAATCGCCGATGTCTTTTCGAGCTTCTCTAGCTCCGTGCGCTCGTTCGACACTGACTGGCTGGGCTTCACGCTGAACCCAGTAGCACCGATCGGCACCGAGCACACCGCGATGGCTGCGATGAGACCAGCAATAGGCGAAAGCAAGAGCACTTTCGCCTCGAAAGAGGTGGGCATCTGCCGCCCTTCCGCAGAAACCTACGGGGAGGTGGCCTCCGCTTTGGATGCGGAGTAGCTTCGCTCCCGCCAAAAGGAGGCTGTGCATGTCGGACGATGACTTGAAGGCGGAGTTGGAGCGGCTGCGTTCGGAGAACGAGCAGCTCAAGAAGCGCAACGTGCGTGGCGTGTCGTTCAAGGTTTCGGAAAAGGGCGGCGTGTCCGTGTATGGCCTGGGGCGCTTTCCGGTGACGCTCTACAAGGAGCAGTGGGTGAAGCTCCTCGACCTGAACGAACAGATTCGCGCGTTCATCAAGGAAAACGAGAGCAAGCTCAAGTCAAAGGACGAAGGCTGACCTCCGACCCGAGACCCGGGAGCGGGCCCGACGCCAAGGTGTCCGGGGATGGCGCGAGAAGCGTCTGGCGCCCGAGAGCTACTTCGCGTTCATGCCGCGGGTGCTCGAGTTGGCCGAAAAGCGCAGCGCCAAGCACTGAAGAGTCCCACCGGCTCGCTCGCTAACGCAGCTCGTCTCGGCTGATGCGCCCGGCTGCGCTGGCGGGCGGTGCTGCGCTCTTCCGCGCGGTGCTCGGACTGGTCGGCAGCCGCTCGTCCCAATCGGCCGCTAAACCGGCGGCTGGTTGCGACTGGCTGCGCGCGGCACGCTGGTCGTGACGCGCTTTTCGGTTGGCCACCGGCGCATCCAGGCTGGCTGGTCCCGGCGACGCTGGACTCGCAGCCAACGCTGGCACAGGTGCAGCAGCCGGCGCAGCCTCTGAAAAGCCTCTGGGAGGAACCACCTCCACCGCAGCTGATGGCGGCGGCGCTTGCGCTTCGAGACGCGCGGGGGCCGGAGCCGTCTGCGCTGGACGCAAGAGGTGAGCCCTGGCCGCGAGCTTGGCTTCGTGGGCGCGCCAGAGCAGAACCGCGCTGACCAGGATTCCGAGCACGACACCGGTAGCGAGCCACCGCTTTCCGCCGGGAGCGCCACGAGCGCCACGAGCGCTGGGACGCTGGGAGCGCAGAGGCGCTGCAGCTGCGCCTGGAGTCGGCAGGCGATTCAGCTGCGCCGGAGCCAGCTCGCCGGGAACGAACGACACCAAGTGGAAGGTCGCACCACCGGCGTAGGGTTCGAGCGCCAGCGCCAACGCTTCGATGCTGCCGAAGCGCGCTTCGGGCAACCGAGCCATCGCGCGCTCGACGATCGCCGCCAAGCGCGGATCGATGGCGGGATTCTGGCGGAGGAGAGGCACAGGATCTTCGTTCACGATCTTGAGAATGAGTTGGTTGTAGGTCTCGGCCTGGAAGGGCCGCTGGCCAGCCAACATCTCGTAGAGGATGACGCCGAAAGCGTAGATGTCGCCGCGTTCGTCGAGCTCCTTGGCGCCGCGCACCTGCTCCGGTGACATGTAATAGGGCGTACCCATCACCACGCCACTCTGCGTGAGGCCTTGGTCACGGGCGTGCTCACTCTCGGCGATCTTCGAAATCCCAAAGTCGACGACCTTGGGCTCGCGCGGCTCACCGTGGGGGCCCTGACACAGGAAGATATTGTCAGGCTTGAGATCGCGATGGATCACGCCGTGCGCATGCGCAGCAGCCACCCCGCGTAGCGCAGGCATCAAGAGCGAGAGTGTCTGGGTCGGGGAGAGCGGCGCGCGGGCCAGGCGCTCGTGCAGCGTCTCGCCCTGCAGCAGCTCCATGACCAGGTAGACCGAGACCCCGTCACTGCCCACGTCGTAGATGTCGACGACGTTGGGGTGGTCGATGCGCGCGGTGGCCCGGGCTTCGCGGATGAAGCGCTCGGTGGCGTCCGAGAGCTGGCTGGCCGCGGGGAGCATCCACTTGAGCGCGACACGCTTGCCACTCACGATGTGGGTCGCCGCGTAGACCGCGCCCATCCCGCCCTGCGCCAGCAAACGATCGACCTGGTACTTGGCGTCGATCAGCTCGCCCGGCTGAGGCAGCACACCGGCAGGCCTCGCGGGCGCCTGCGCTCTCGGATCGCTCCTGCGCGGTCCGCTGGTTTCCAAGCTGGAGCTGGGCTCTGCTCCCGTCGCTGACTTTCCATCTGTACTTGGGTCAGCCATGGCGATGCACCAAAACTTGGGGCACAAGCATCCCACGAACTAGCCCCCGGTAGGTATCTTTTGGTATGAACGCCGCGAGCGGTGGGGGTGGGGTGCCGAAGATCGGCAGCCGAAGGGTGCTTGGCCGCTCGCCGGGAAGGTTCTCTTCTGTCATGCGCATTGCATCGTTTCTTGCGGGGACCTGGTTGTGCATCGCGTTGTGCGTCGCGTGTTGCTCGGTCGCACGGGCCGAGCCCGCTTCACCCGCTGCACAAACCGACTACGACCACTTCATCAACGATGCGCTGCAGGCTTTCGATGCAGGGCGCTGGGCGGAGGCACGCACCCTCTTTCGCCGTGCGCACGAGCTCGAGCCCACGGCCCGCACGCTGCGCACCATCGGCATGTGCTCGTTCAACTTGGGCGACTACGCCGACGCCTTGCGAGCCTTCGATGCCGCACTCGGCGAGACTCGCAAGCCTCTGACCACCGAACAGCGCACCCAACTTCTGGAGCTGAGCGAGCGCAGCAGCCAAAGGCTTGGCCGCTTTCGGCTGCAGCTTTCGCCCGACAACGCGCGCCTGGTGGTGGATGGAGCAGAACCCGCGGTGCTCGCCAACAAAGAGCTTCTGCTCGAACCTGGCAAGCACACGATAGCGATCAGCGCGGGCGGCTATGGCACCGAGCATCGAGAGCTCGCCGTCGAAGGCGGCGACCGCGCTACCCTGCAGGTGCGCTTGCAGCCAACGGCGGCGAGCCCGAAGCCCGTGGCGGAGCCGGAGCCGGTTGCGTTGCCAGCACCGGCGCAAGTGCCTGCAGCCACGGAAGCACGCGCTGAACC
This sequence comes from Sandaracinaceae bacterium, assembly GCA_017881145.1. Taxonomy (GTDB): domain Bacteria; phylum Myxococcota_A; class Polyangia; order Polyangiales; family JAFGIB01; genus JADGRF01. Next base: position 3,791 of record JADGRG010000368.1, read on the forward strand.
GCAGGTGGCAGTCAGCGCGAAGACTCCCGCGCCTGCACCGAGCGGCGGCGCACGCAAGACCATCGCTTACGTGGGCTTGGCCCTGGGCACAGCTGCCGTCGCGACCTTCGCCATCACGGCTGGAGTTGCCATGGCCAAGCAATCAAAGCTCGACGAGCTTTGCCCGGCACACCGCTGCGAGCCAGCCAACTACGGAGCGCTCGACACTTACGACCGCCTCAAAACCATCTCCACCATCAGCCTGCTCACGGGTGGCGCGCTGCTCTCGCTTTCGACCGTGCTGCTGCTGACCGGCGGCGAGCCTGCTTCGGTGGAACACGCCGCCGTCGAGCCGATGCTCGGCCTCGGCTTTGCCGGCGTGCGAGGACAACTCTGATGCGCACGCAAGTCATCGCGTTGGTTCTGCTCTGCACCTCGGGCTGCGTGCTGCCGAGCTTTCAAAAGGTCGGCGCGGGCGGCGGCGCGCAGGATGCCGGGGCAAAGAGCGGCGCCACCTGCGGGCTTGCCGACCAGCTCGCACCGAGCTGCACTGCCTGCATCAACCAGCAGTGCTGCGAGCTGGCCAAGCCATGCGGCGCAGGCACCGCTTGCGGCGCGGATCTGCTGAAGCCCATCACGCCCGTGACGCAAGTGTCGACGGACTTCGACCAGCTACTCGGCTGCATGCAGCGTCAGTGTGACACCGCCTGTAACGTCCGATGGGGCTGCGTCGGCAAGTATGCCTGGCCTGTCCCCACCAGCGACTACAGCTTCGGCGTGAACGTCATCGACTTCGCTGCCGAGCCGAAGTTGCCTTTGCCCGGCGTCACCGTAGACGCTTGCCAAAGCATCGATCCAACCTGCCAAAACGGCCGTATCGCCCATGGCGTCACCGATGCTGCTGGCAGCGTCAGACTGAGCGTGCCGCCTGGCTTCGATGGTTTCTTCTCGTTCTCCGGTGCCGGCTACACGCCCTCGACGACGCAATGGACCGATCCGATCTATCGAGTGTCGGACTTCACTCAGTACCAACTCAATGACCTCTCGCTCGCAGGCTTGGCGGTCGTGGCCGGCGTGCATTCGAGCATCGACCAACCCTTCGACCCAAACCTGGGCCACCTGATCTTCCGCGTGCAGAGCTGCTTGCCTGTGCGCTACCTGGACAACCCCGGACTCCCCTACGCTGAAGCCGAAGACGTCCGAGTCAGCGTGAGCCCGAACCCGGGCGGAAGCCAGGTGGTCTACACGGACAAGTCAGGCAACCTGACGATCGACCTCGAGGCAACGACTTCGCGCGGGGTCGGTGGCGCCTTCAGCCTGCCGGCGCGCAACCTCAGCGTCAGTGCCGTGGACACGCAAAGTGGTCTAGAGGTAGCCACGGGCACGGTAGTCGTGCGCGCGGGTTCGATCGCTTTCATGTACATGCTGCCAAAGTCCACCCGCTGAGGGCAGCAACCTGCCTGCTGGTGGCGCTTGACCGCTGGGTTCGGAACGAGCGCCAGACCCGGGGCCCAAGTTCTTTATGGCTCAAGATGAAATGACTCCTGCCGGTCCATCGCGGTGCGTTTGCCTTGTGCTCTTGCTCTGTCTGCTCTCTTGGAGCGCGGGCTGCAGCATGGGCAAGCTCGCCCTCGGGCAGCTCCAACTGATCAACGGGCAGACACGCTTGCAGCAGGCCGTGCTGCGTGAGCCGGATGCAGAGCGCAAGGCGCTGCTGCTCGAGGTGCCAGGCATTCTGGCGTTCGCCGAAGAGGCGCTCGCCTTGCATCCCGGCAAGAGTTACACGGGCTACTTTGCGACCGAGCGCAAAGGCATGACCTACGTGCTCAGCGCCAGCCGCAAGCTGCAGCTGACGGCGTACAGCTGGTGGTTTCCGATCGCCGGTACAGTCGAATATCGGTCGTACTTCGACGAGCACGACGCGCGAGAAGCCGCAGCCAAGCTGGAGGCCGCGGACTACGACACCTGGATCGCCCCGTCCCGGGCCTACTCCACGCTCGGCTTCTTTCGCGATCCGGTCACGACCACCATGCTGCGCGACGGCCTGCCGGGCCTCGCCGAGGTGCTGATCCACGAGCTCGCGCACGAAAGGCTCTACGCGCCCGGTCACACCGAGTGGAACGAAGCGCTGGCCACCTTCGTCGGCGACCAGGGCAGCGCACGCTACTTCGCTCGCTCACGCTTCGACGGCACGAGCCTGCGCGCCGAGGCCGAGCGCCGCACCGCCCGCAAGCATGAGCTGGATGTGCTGGTCGCAGGCGCCTGCACGGAGCTCGAACGCCTCTACGGCACGAAGACGCCGCGCGCCGAGATGCTGGTGGAACGCGAGCGCGTGTTCAGCGCACTGACCCGCGCCATCCTGCACCTCTACCCGCAAGACGCCCCAGAGACTTGGCGCATGAACAACGCGCGCCTGGTGCACTTCCAACGCTACAGCGCCAGCAGCGGCGCGGTGACGAAGCTCTGGCAAGAGAGCGGCGGCAGCTGGCGACGCTTCTGGCAGCTCGCAGACGCGCATGTGAAGCGTGAGCTTGCGCACTGAGGCGAGCTCGTGTCGGTCAGCTACACCGCAGTGCTCGTTGAGCGCCGCCGTCAGCGGCAGGCACTGGCGCGCATCAGAACGCCAACCGCAGTGAAAACGCCGGCCGGCCGCCGCTGGCCAGCACGGCGCGCTCGGGGCCCCGGGCGCGATAGCGGTCCAGCTCTCGTTCGAGCTGGTGCGCTTCGGATTCGAGCTGCGCGATGGTGTGGTCGGTACGCACCAGCCAGACCGCGCCAGCGGTGCCTAGCGCTGCGCCCACCAACACCAAGAGCGTGGACCAGGCGGGAGCTGGACAGTGCGCGTCGCAGTCGAGCGCGATCGCAGCATTGACCATGGTCCCGAGCAGCACGTAGCCAGCACCGGTCCCTGTCAGGAGCCATGGCCAGAGGTTCGTCTTGTGCGCGCGGCGAGCGTGCACGCGCGCTAGCTCGGCTTCGAGACGCTCTTGCCCCGAGTGCGTGATCGCCGCCCGCGACACCTGGCTCTCCGCTGCTTCGGCGGGCGGCTGCCCAGCGGCAGGCGTCTGGACTACGTTGTCAGCTTCGTCTGCCTGCACCGAGGCCGTCGTCGAGAGCCACGTCGCCGAGCAGAGCGCGAAAGCCAGCACCGTGCACTTGGCACGCGTGAGCCAGACAGGACGCTCGCAGAAGGCCGACACGGGCGGCAACATTAGCATGGGCTGGATGCCGATGGCGCTGGGGCGCGGCTTTCAACCGCGTGCGCGCAAGAGAGCCGCCAAGCGACGACGAAAGTCCCGCGAACCTTCGGCGCTCTCCGCGCTCCCGGACGGGCGCCGCACCGCATCACCGAAGATGGCATCGCCCAAGAGCGCAAGCGCGCCGAGCTGCAGACCGCGCTCACCGCGCTCGGAGCGCCCTCACGAGCGTGCTTCTTTGCAGCACTCGAAGGGCTCTCGCTGGCGCGCTTGCGACTGGCCATGCACGGTTTGTACTGACCCTGCTCAGGACAGTAAAGGGTGCCTACTTACAATCGCAGGCCGTGGCGTCCCAGTGCTTGCCCGCGATGCAGGCGATGTTGTCGATGCACACGCACAGACCACCGCAATCGGCTCCGCCATGCTGCGGATCGCAGCTGTCGCGCGGGTCGTCCTGACAGGTGCCGCGTCCCGGACAGGGGCGTGCAGCAATGCCACCGCAGTGCGTGTTGTCGACGCACTGCGGCAGCGGCGGACAGGGCGCACGGAGGCAGTCGACGGTCACCAGCTCGCAATGTTGGTAGGCCGGACAGGTGGCCGTGCAGCTATCGGCTGCGCTGCCGCCATCGGCTGCGCCTGCGTCTTTGGTGGGGTGGCCCGTGCTGCCAGCGTCATCGCCGGATCCAGCGTGCCCCGCGACGCCGCCAGCGTCCTTGTGCACGGAGCTGCCTGCACCGCCCGCGCTGCCCGCGCTACCGGAGCCACCGCTGCCAGCATGCGAGCCTCCGCCGCCATCAGCAGCAGTGTAGGAGCCGCCATCCGCTCCAACCGTCCCGGCATTGTGGCTCGACTTGGGACAGCCCAATAGCCCAACGCAACCTGCCAAGAACACGCTTCGCACCATCAGATTTCGCATACGCACCCTTTAGTTGTCGCGGCGGACGGGCGGTCGGCCACGCGGAGCTGAGCGTGCCGCACAATCGCCCGCGGTGCCAGCGGATCCCCGGCTCGCAGTGAGCAACCTCAGAATGCGCGCACAAAGAGCACCTTCAGGTAGTCGCCCTCCGGGAATGCCAGTAGCTTCGGGTGGTCGGCGGGGGCCGATGCGCGCTCCAACACCTGGAGGATGCGGCGCGCCTTGCTGGCGCTCTTCTGCAGCGTCGCCTCGAAGTCCGCTCGCTGCACGTGACTGGAACACGAAGCCGCCAAGTAGTAGCCACCTAGCTCGAGCACGCGCAGCACCGAGTAATGCAGCGCCTCGTAGGCATGCAGCGCGTTTTCGCGTGCGCTCTCGCGCGGCGCGAAGTTCGGCGGATCGGCCACCACCAGATCCCAGCGCTCACCGCGAGTCGCCGCAGCGCTCAGGTATTCGAGCGCATCGGCGCACACGCTCTTATGGTCGTCGGCCGGCAAACCGTTGGCGACCCAAGACTTGTGCGCAAGTCCAAGCGCAGGGCTTGCGAGGTCGACGGTGGTCACCGCACTGGCACCGCCGAGCCCCGCCGCGACCGAGAAGCCGCCGGTATAGCCGTAGAGATTCAGCACGCGCAGGCCCTTGGCCATCGTGGCCAACCGTGCGCGCGACTCGCGATGATCAAGGAAGAGGCCGGTCTTTTGTCCCTGGTGCAGATTCACGCAGAGAAACATCCCGTGCTCGCGCACGTAGATCTCCGCCTCGGGCATCTCCCCGAAGATCAGTTCCACGGCTTTGTCGTGGCCTTTGCCGCTGCGCAAGAGCAAACCTTCGATGCCGAGCGGCGGCAGGTGCTTGCGGAGCAGAGCGCAGAGGCTCTTGCTGTGGGCGAGCACGGCCTCGCCATCGAGCTTCAAGACTGCGAAACGCCCGTAGCGATCGCAAACCACGCCTGGCAGTCGGTCGCCCTCGCCGTGGATCAAGCGATGGGCGTCGGTAGATTCGTCGATGACGCGCCGGCGCAGGTCGAGGGCCGCGCTGATGCGCTCCTCGAAGAGAGCGGGGCCCACCGGCTCGTCGCGCAGCGTGAGCACGCGCACGGCGATCGGCCCGCTCTCGGCAAGACCGGCAGCCACGAAGCGCTCGGCTTTGTCGAGCACGCGCACCGTGCTGCCTGGCTCGGCGGTGAAGGGCTCGAGCGCGTCACGAAACACCCATGGGTGGCCCGCACGCAGAGTGCGCTCCAAAGGCTTACGCAGACGCACCACTTGCCCCTGCGCTTTTTGATCTGCCGAGACAGCCCGGCGCTTCCGCTCGCTCATCGGCGCATCATACTTCGACGCAGGCCGCTTGTGCCGCGCAGAAGACGTTCTAGCGGGATCACGCATAGAGAACCCTGACTCGGTGTAAGCTGGCAGAGGTGCCAGGAGGTTTTGCAACATGACACTGCTTGCCCGCGACGTGATGAAGACCCCGGTGATCGCAGTCGACCCAGAGACTTCCCTGGTCGAGCTCGAGCGTCTGCTCTTGCGCCATCGCATGGGGGGTGCGCCGGTGGTTCACGGCGGCAAGCTCCTGGGCATGGTCTCGCGCTCCGATATCGTGCGCGTGCTCGGCGTCGAGCAATCCATGGCCGAGGTCGAGGACAGCGCCTTTTCGCGTCAGGCACACGACGGGCAGCGGCGCGGCGTCGAGGCCATCGGCGAGCAGGTCGGCCAGCGCATGCAGAAGCTTCGCGTGCGCCACGCCATGACGGTGGTGCGCGGCCAGCTCGGACCAGACGCGCCACTACAGCAAGTCGCTGCGTTGATGGTCGAGCACCAGATTCACCGCGTGATCGTGACCGAAGGCGAGAAGGTGCTCGGCATCGTCTCGCGCATCGATCTGGTCCGGCTGATCGCCGACGGCCGCTTCGTGCAGCGCTGACGTCAGTGTATTGGAATGATTAGTTCGCGACCTTCGGCCTGATCCACGCGCCGGCAGAACTCGCTCCACACCTGGTAGTCCTTGGGCTGGATGCGCTGGGCAGGCAAGTCCAGCTGGCGCGCCAGGACGATGCCGTCGCCATCCAAGCTGGTATTCTCGGTGAAGCTCGGCCGCGCCCCGAACGCTGCCCGCAGCGCGATCGGTGCAGCTAACGGCGGCCGTGACGCCGATGCGGGCAGCTTGATGTGCATGATGAGCTGGTTGTGTACGGAGCCCGGCACCAGCTCGGTGGTCTGGCGCGAGGCGGTGCGCGCGAAGCTCGAGGCCAGCTCCGAAGCCAAGAGCGGCGGCAGTGCAATAGCGTCTCCGACGCGCCGGCCGAAGCTCGCGATGTCGAGCGAGTAGCTGAGCGTGAGATCGGGGCGGTCTTGCTCGCGCCCCGTGATCTCGAGCGAAGTGAGCGTTGCGCCGGGGAAGAGCCGGGTCACGTAGTCCTGAGCGAAGCGGCGCTTCAGCTCGGCGACGGGGATCTCCTCCAGTTGCTGCCGCCAGGAGACGGCGTCCGTGCCGTGCACGAGCTCCGTCGCGTCGAGATGCGCCGAGCCATCCGCATGCAGGTTCACCTGCAAGAGGAACTTGCGCGAGTCGTCGCCCAGGAGGCCTTCGGAGACACGCAGGCGCGGTGCCCCGGCAGAGATCGCCAACGCTGGCTGGCCTCGCAGGACGGCTGGAATGAAACCGAAGGGCGCCCAGCGCTCGACGGTGAAGAGCCAGATCGGTCCGGTTGCGAGGTCGATGCGCAAAAGCAGGTGGTCGTAGGTGTCCGCGTCCGCCATGCTGCTCTCGGTGCTGTCACTCGCCAAGGAGCGCGCCAGCGCCAGCTGACTCGGCACTCCGGCCAGGCCAAGCAGGTAGTGCAGCACACGCCCGCGATTGCCGGACTTGGCGCGGAGCAAGAGAGCCGCCTGCGAGAAGATGTCGTTGTTGTTTTCGATATTGCGCAGCACCCACGCATAAAGCCGCTCGGCACGCAGCCGATGGTCGGTGGGCGCGGCCTCACCGACGATCTCTTTCACCAGGGCGGCGTAGTAAGGATCGTAGAGGTCACGATCCACGAGCACGTCGCGCAGGCTGTCCACCATGGCTTGCCAGCTCGCGTTCACGCCGACGCGCACCGACGGAATGAACTCACGCGGCGACACCGCAGCAGGCTCGGCAGTGAGCGGCAGGCTCTCGTCGACCTGAAAAGTCAGGACGCGCGCCTCACCCTTCAGCTGCTCTTCGACCTTGGGCGCGGGCCCACGCGGATCGACCGCGTAGGGCATGGACTTGGGCAAGATCACCACCATCTGGCTGTGGTGAAAGGGCACCTCGAAGCTCTTGAAATAGAAACGCTCACCGAGGTAGCCGTGAGGGAACCCGTCGGCAGGGGCGTTCGCCTGGAGGTATTCGAGCTCGACGTAGTCGCCGCGCGCAACGTTGGGCAACGAGATGCTTTGCTTGCCTGCGATGGTGTCGGCCTCCAGCTTGCGTCCGTCGGGCTTCCACGCGCGCAGCGTGAGCACCTGCGCGCCCTCCGGCACGTCGACCTCCGCAAGTTGGTTCACCGCTTCATCGCTCTGCGCTTGCTGAATGGTGTGCACCAGCTCGAGCGAAGAGCCGTCTTCGAACACCCGCACGGCCATGTAGTCCAGCACCAGCACTTGCGGCGCATCGTACTTGCGAGCCTGCGCTTGGAAGGCTGCGATGGCTTGCGCACCATCTTTGCGATAGTCGCCGAGCACGTGCTTGCCACCCAGTAGCGGCTGGTAGCGATAGAGCCCTGCCATCGAGGCAGGCTCGGTCGAGAGCGCACGCTCCGCCGCGACCAGTGCCTGCGCCTTCTGTCCCTTGGCGAAGAGCATATCGATCTCTTCCAGAGCGGGCGTGTAGGCGCGTGGGTAGCCTGCGCGCAGCTTGCCGATCAGTGAGAGGACTGCCGCTTCATCTCCGGATTCTTTGGCGAGCGAGAGATCTGCAAGCCAGCGCCCGTAGTGTTCTTCCTCGGGCTCGAAGCTAGCCAGACGCTCCTCTTCCTTCTGCGCAGCGGCGAAGTCGCGGCGAGCCAGATAGAGCGAATATTGGGCCGTGCTCTGCGCATCGCAGGCGACCAGCTTCTGCGCCAGGGTTGCGACGTCGCTGGCACGCTGACGGGCACGCAGCGCAGCCAGCTCGGCGGCCAGTGGACCACAAGCATCCGGGACGAGCTCGCGCAGCCGCGCAACCTCCCGGTCAGCCTCGGCGTTTCGGTCTTTGGAGCGCAAGAGCTCAATCAGCGCGAAGCCGATCACGGGTGGCTCCGGCCAACGCTGCGTTGCATCGCGCAGCGCCGCGATGGCTTCCTTGGTGCGACCACTCTTGGCCGCCAACGTGGCCAGGTGCATGGCGGGCGCCCAGAGCTGCGCGTCACGCTGCCGCGCCCGCGATAGGAAGAGCCGTCCTTCATCACCGCGCACGTCGTCCGGCAGCAGCGGATCACCGAGCGCGACGCTGGCGCGCTGCAGCAGCAACATCGGCGAGGCTTGCTTGTCGGCATCCACCACGGAGAGCGCCTGCCGCGCGAAGATCACGTCCCCGCGCAAGAGCGAGATGCCTGCACGCAGGTAGAGAGGAAAGCCGTCTTGCGCTCGCTCGTCTCCGGGCAACGCCGAAGCTCTTTCGTCCGCGCTGGTGAGCGGCAAGACCGCAAGCTCGAGCACGGGATTGGGATGACGGGCGCTGAGCTTGAGAGCGAAGAGGTGCGAGCCTGCCGAGAGTGCGAGCTTGAAGAACACGACCCGCGCTCCCAGCTTCGAGCGGCGGTCGATGCGCTGCACGGAATGCCCATCGACGAAGACCTCGACGCTGTTGGGCGTATCGACGCGAACCAAGTACTCACCCGCAGCCTTCGCTTGCACGCGGGTCTGTGCCCAGCTGGTTCCCGCCTCGGCCACCGGGCCCGCACCGAGATGGACGGCGCAACCGCGGGCATGCGCCGTCCGGGTTGCGCGCACCCCACGGCCAGAACCAAGGTCATAGCTCTCGGCGAGGGGCTCACCCGGGCTTGCAAGAGGCGGGTCATCGAAGCCGAGCAGATCGCGCGGCCCGAAAGGTCCGGCCACTCTGAACTCGGTGCTGCAGCCAAGGGCGGCGGCGAGCTGCGAGACCCCTCCGAGGTCTCCGCGTCGATAGGCCAGAGGCATGAGCACGTCGCCGACGGCGGCGCGGACCGGGCCGGCCAGATCAGCGCGCAGAAGCAAAGGCAGAAGCTCCTGCCGGACCTTATTCAGGTAACCCACCACGCTGCCATCGCTGCCACCGACCGCATACACGGCAGCCTCCAGGATGTGCGCGGCCTCCGGATCTCTAGAGGTCACCGCCAGCTGGATCGTCGCCAGGTAAAGCTCGAGCGCTTGCGCCGGATGTCCATGCACGTCCTGCAAGAGCGCATCAGCTAAGACCACGCGCAGAGCTTTCGGGTCGAGCTTTCGGGCGCGAGCCAGCTCGGGCTGGACGAGCGCTGCATCGCCGCCGCGTCCGAAGAGCTCGGCAAGGGCCAGCTCGCTGGCCAGCGCGGCGTTCTCCGGATGCTTGGCCGCAGCCTGGCGCAGATCGGCGACCGTGAGCGAGCGCCGCGCAGCGGAGTGCATGCCGCATGCGACCAAGAAGCCGAGCGGCAAGAGCAACCCAAGGCGTTTCATTGTGCACCTCGCGCGACGCCGATACGTTGCCGCAAGAGCTGATCGGCAGCTTCGACCCACTTGCGGAACGCCGGATAATCCTTGGCTTCGACTCGATCGCGTTCCAGCCGGAACTCGGTGCGCACCTGGACGCTGCCTTTCTGCGTCTCGAAGTGGGTCTTGAGCAGGCCCCAACTCGAACGCGCTTCACCGCCCGCGGGGACGAGCGCCGCGTGCATGCCGGCCGGCAACTCGATGCTGCGCTCCTCGACGTAAGAGCGCGCGGTCGAGAGATCGAGCGGATGCACGCGGCTCGGCGTCCGAGCCAGGGAGCGCAAGAGGTCCCCGAGCACACTCGGTGGGACTTGCAGGTCACCCTCATCGCGGTGCGCGAAGAGCGGCACACGAATGTGATACGAATAGCGCACGGGCTTGCCCAGCACGTCGAGCGGCTCGAAGTGCTGGCTCTGCAGCTCGACGCCCGGGAAGAGCCCAGCCAGCGTGCGCTCGAAGCGCTCAGCACGCGTGCCCTGCGCCTGGTAGTAGTCGCGATAACCCGCAGCCTCAGCGCCCGTGACTTCTTCCTCGCCCTCGATGCGCGCCGAGCCATCCGCCGCGAGCTGCACCAAGAGCTTGCGATGCCGCAGGTTCTGGTCCGCACTCTGCAGCGGTGTGCGCCGCACCTCCGTGCCCTCGGGCCCGACCAGCACCACCATCACGCCTTGATCCTCTGCGGGCAGCTCGTTTACGCCACTGTGCTCGGCGGTGCCATCCAGGTAGAGGTCGAGCTCGGGCACGTAGGTGATCGCGTGGTCGAAGGCTGCCAGCGATGCGGGCATACCTTCGATGCCACCGTTGTGCCGCGTGCGCACCAGCACCAAGCGCGCGTCGATGCCGGCTTCGTGCAGCATCGTATACATGAGCGAGGCTTTGTCTTTGCAGTCGCCGAAACCGCGCTGAACGATCAGCGGCACCCGATAGGGCAGAAAGCCATGGATGCCGAACTCCAGCCCGACGTAGCGCGTGTGCGTGACTGCCCAATCGTGGATGCGCTCCACCTTCTCGCGCGTATTTGCCGCCCCCGCCGTGAGCTCGGCGACCGTGCGCTTGAGCGAGTCGTCGGCGTAGAGCTGGTCTTTGATCAGACCCCAATACCAACGCCCGACGTCCTGCCAAGTCTTGTAGGTCGAAGCATGCAGATAGGGACTGACCTCGGTCAGGCCGGGCATCCCATCCTCGGAAACCAGGGCAGGCATGCCGGTTGCGACGAAGCGATCGATGCGGCGCTTGCCTTCCACGCTGCGGGTGTGGGTGAGACCGGCCAGGCGTGGCTGGTTGGTGAAGATCTCGCGCGACGCGGGCGTAACCAAGACATATTCGGAGCGCATCACGGGCACGAAGTCCTGCCACAGGTGCAGATCGCCGAAGTAGTCGGCGTAGAGATTGCGGTGCGCCACGTCGTCGATGCGATAGCGCACTTCGACGACGTCGCCGGGCTCTAGATCCGGGAAGACCACGGTGACCGCGCGCGTGTCGTAATAGATGCGGTACCAGGGCTCACCGAGTTGCTCCTCGTAGGTGCGCACCGACTCCAACACGTGTCCGTCTTTGCGATACACGCGAGCCAAGCGCAGCTCGATATGCTGCGAGTCGGGATCGTAGTGAAATGCGTGCGTGCGAAAACGCCGCGCACCCTCTTCATCGTGCACTTCCACCGCGAGCTGCCGGAACGTGGAACCAAGCCCGTTGTCGAAGACGGTCTTGACAGTCAGGTCTTCGAGCACGGTGTAAGGATAACCATTGGCCTTGGGGCGCTGCGCCAGGAGCTGCTCGGAGGCCACGGCGTAGGCCTCATCACTGCGCGGTGCTGGGCGCACGACCTCCAGCAGGTCACGAGCGTCGGCATCCTGAGGCTTGAGCGCCAGAGCCTTCTGCAGCGCTTCGGCCGCGGTGGAATCCTGTTGTGCGCGCAAGAGAGCGCGAGCGTAGGCGACATACACACCCGCGGCTTCGGGTGCGAGAGCCATCGCGGCGCGATAGGTCGCGAGCACCTGATCGTCACGGCCCAGCGCGTCGTAGAGGTCGGCCTGGTAGAGCAGCGTGCGCACGCTGCCGGGCGAGATGGCGCGCAGCACGTCGGCCGCTTCCAGCACGGTCTTGGCATCGCCGCGCAAGAGCGCGTCGTCGATCAGGGCGCGCCGCGCGTCACCGTCGTCGTAGCGCAGCGCCAGCACCCTCGCCTGCGCCGCGAGGGCTTGGGCGGGATGCGATGCCGCCGACTCCAGCTCCGCGCGCATGCGCCAGAGCTGTGCGGTGTCCCCGATCCGCGACTCCGACTCACGCAGCAGCCCGAGCGCAGTGCTCGGCAACTCCAGGTCCGAGAGCAGATGGGCTCGCAGAAAGAGCGCGGCCGTGGCTTGCTCGCTTCGGGGATGGAGGCTGTCGAGGCGATCGAGCACGCCGAACGCCTGCTCGGGCTCGGGCCCGCGCGCCAGCACCGACGCCCGCATCAGCAACACCGACGCCTCCTCCGGATGCAGCGCGTAGGCACGATCGGCAAAGCGCATGATCTCGGCGCGCTCTTCGGCGAGCTGAGCGGCGAGCCGCAAGTTCTCAGCGCTCGGTTGCAGCTCCGCAGCGCGTGCCGCCAGCTGCTTGGCGCGACGTTCGGCGGGGTCGTCGGCGCTGGTGAGCTGCAGGTAGCGAGCGAAATCGGCCAGCACGTCTGGGTTGGGCTGCTCGGCCTTGGCCTGGGTCTCGAACCACAAAAGCGGCGTGAGCGGTGCAGCTGGTAGCCGGACCTTGCCGTGCCCCGGGGAGATGTCCAACGCGGCTGTGGTGTTCAGTGCGTAGCTGAGACCTTGCGCGACGCCGCCCTTCGCATCGCCCAGCCGGAGCTGAAAACCCCAGGCGGTGTTGGTGGTGCAGACCTTCACGAGCAGCCGGTTCCAGCCCGGCTGCGCACCGACCATCACCACGCTGCGATCCGGGCTCGGTCCGCGATACGCAGCGTCCCTGAATGCCTGGACGCCATTCCAATAGACCTTGACCGCGCCGCCCGCACCGACCCACAGGCTGAGCGGCTGGGCACGCTCGCTCTTCACGAAGGTCTCGGCGAAACCGCAAGCGTTCTCGTAGGGACGCATGACGGCGCTGAAAGGCACAAAGCCGCTGCGCACGATGTCCGGCAGCTCGCGCCAAGACACCGGATGTTCGCGACCGGGATACTGGGCCAGAAGATCCGGCGCCTGCATGCGCGTGCGCTCCACCTCCTGCTCGATATCGAAGCCGCTCTTGCCTTCGTTGTCGAAGGGACCGATCACGCGAAAGTGCGTGACATAGCCGAGCTCCTCGAAGCGCGCGTGTACGGCCTCCGGATCGCCCACGCGCAAGCGCGCCTGCGCCAGCAGGTTCTCGACCAGGATATGTAGCGATGGCACAAGGCGCGGGTCCTTGCCGAGCCGCGTGAGCTCAGCGACCAAAAGGCGCGGTGTGCTCTTGTCCCAGTTGTCCCAAAGCTGCAGGAGCGGGACCACGGCGCGTGGCTCTTCGCCAGCGCGCGAGACGCGCGAGACCAGGGCCGCAAGCTTCGCATTGCTGCCGTCGAGCGGATTGGCAGGCGCCTCTGCGCGCACCTTCCCCGTGCCCGCACAGAGCAAGAACGCCACGCAGAGTAGCGGCGCGACCAGCCTGCCCCCACGCTTTGTGCGTGGTCCGCGCAGGGCAGTGTGGTTGCCGCAGGGGCGACCCGTAACACAGGCTCGAAGCTCTCGTCGATGTTCGTTCAAGCGCACAAACCTTGGTCAATTGCCGGAAGGGTAAGCATGGCACGGCGTGGCCCTCACCTGCACGCAAAGCGCGTAGAGGCAAAAGGCCCAGAGCCTTGGTCGTTCACGGAGTGCTGCTGGAAGCGTAGCCGCTGAAGAAGAGCGTGGCCTGCTCGTCGTCTGGGAGTGCGCTCTCGACCACTGGCTGCGTCACCAAACGCTCTGACTGCAGCGTGGTCGCGAGGAAAGCGCGAACCCGCGCAGAGCGTTTCTGGGCGGTGGGCTTGCGCATCGCCGACGATCTCCCACGCGCGTGAGCGTCGATCCGAATGTCACCGCACGGATACGCGGCCAGGAGCGCGCGCAAAAAGCGCAGGAGGGGCAGCGCTCTGCGACGCAGCTCCGAGCTGGCTGGCACGAAGAGCTCGCCGAGCGTGATGACGACCCCGCAGGGCTCGGCCACAGCGGAGAGACCGAGCTCATGCGCGCGAGCCAAGAGGTCATGCGCCGCTTCGCCCGAGCAGCGCGCTGCCTTCGCCCGAGCAGCACCCAGTGCCGAAAGCGCTGCCGCAAATGCCGCCTGTGCAGACGCCAGGTCGACCGCTTCGCCGGTGAGTGTGGCCTCGGCCGCCAGGCGCTTGCCGGAAGCCTCTTCGAGCGCAGCCGCATCGGCACCCAGTGCCTGCGCTGCCGCGGACGTCAAGCGCGCGCGACGCAACAAGAACGCCGCCGCACGCTTGCGCACGTCTCGGCATTGCAGCGTGGTCGAGGCTTCACAAGCAGAAGCGGCCAAGACCTCGGCGAATGCGGCCTCGGAGCCGCTCTCTTCCCGTTGCTCCGAGGCAATACGCGCGAGCTCGTCCTCTGCCGCCCTTCGCGCAGCGCTCGCCAGAGCGGTGGCTGCCACGGCCGAGGCGTTGCGCCGTTCCGCCGCGGCCGCCTTGCGATCGAGCTCGATGCGGTCGGCTTCGACGATCGCCGCGCGCAGCAAGAGAGCAGCTCTACGCTCGTCATCCGCCCTTCGCTCTGCGTTCGCTTCATTTCGCGCGCTGCGACGGACGGCTTCGGCACGTTCCAAGAAGTCCGGGGTCAGCGCTCGCACGCGTGCAAGATCAGCCGCAACGAAGAGCGCATCCAGGCCAGAAGCAGGCTTGTGCTGCACGCCACTGCAAGCGAGCAACCACGGAGCGCACAGGCCCAAGAGTGCCGCGTGGACCAAGCGCTTCACTTGCCCGCGCCCTTCCCCTGGGCGTTGACGTTGCCGTCGTGGACCAGCCTGGCACGCGCCAGCTCGATTGCGTGCTCTGCTTGCTGCACTGCCGCCTGCGCCGTGCGCGCGCGGGCCTCGGCGAGCACGGCTCGCGCTTCGGCGGCAGCGAGCGCAGCCTTGGCTTCTGCGCGTGCGATCAAGCGGTCGGCGAGCGAGAGCGCGGCCCGTGCTACCTGCTTGCCCGAGAGCAGAGCGGCAGGGTCAGTGTTGCGTTGGCTGAGGTCTGCGAGCTCCGCCAAGCGCGCGTCGATCTGCGCCAGCTCGCTTTGCGCCGCGCTCGCCAGCGGGCGCTCTGCCAGCTCCCGCGCGAGTGCCAGCATCTGCGCGAGGTCGGCATCCAGCTGCTTCTGCTTGGCAGCAAAGAGCGCCCCGAGCGCACTCTTGTCGGACGGCGCGCTGCGAGTCTCCTCAGCTTGAGCCGCACCGGCAGCCAGGGCGGTCAGCACGACCAAGAGCAGCAGCGACCAGGCCTTGGGCAACTTGGCTTCACCCCAGGAGCGCTGCCGCAGCTGCATCATGCGCGCATCGAAGCACACTCGGATCGCAGATGAAAGAGCGTGCGCGACGCGGTCTTGCAGCGCGGCACCCAAGCGCCACTGCCACCTGCTCGGTTGGACTCAGCGCGAGGATTCGGCGACCACGGTGGCCTGATGCATGGTGTGCGCTCGCAGCTGCGCCATGGCGCGCTCCAGCATCGCATCGTCGAGCTGGAAGAGGCGCTTGCCCTCCTCGATGATCGCGTCGACCGCCTCGAGACTGACGGGTTGCGGGTAGATGCCCTCGCGCTTCACCAGCGCGTTGGCGAGGCAAACCAGGTTCACTGGGGAAAGCTCGTCCTGCAGACTGTAGCGATCCGAGCGTGCGATGGCGAAGAGCACCTCGTCGGGCAACTGCCAGGCGCGCGCGACTGCGAAGCCAACCTCGCGATGACACTGGCTCACCATGTCGAGCCAGGCTTCCTTCGAGTGCCACGCCTTGGCCGGCCTTCCCGAAACGCGCT
Organism: Sandaracinaceae bacterium; assembly: GCA_017881145.1. Taxonomy (GTDB): domain Bacteria; phylum Myxococcota_A; class Polyangia; order Polyangiales; family JAFGIB01; genus JADGRF01. The sequence goes on from JADGRG010000368.1 coordinate 19,541, forward strand.
CGGCCTCGAGCAGCACGGCCGCCGTCACCGGCTTACCGATGTCGTGCAAGAGGCCGGCGAGATAGGCGAGCTGGATGTCCTTGTGGCCACGCACTTGAGCAAGCGAGCGAGCCACGATGCCGACGGCCACCGAATGGTCCCAGAGCTCGCGGAACGCGCGCCGGATCGCCAGGTTGCGCGACTCGAAGAGACGCCGCGCCGAGACTTCCACCAGCAGCGAATTGAGCGCGCGCTCCCCGAGCCTACCGATCGCCTGCTCGATGTTACGCATGCGCGCCGTGCCCGCAAACAACGCGCTGTTAGCCTGGCTCAACACTTGCGGCGCCACGATCGGGTCGCGCTCCAAGACCTCGGCGAGCTCTTTGACGGTATGAGTGGGTTGGCGCAAGAGGCTCAGGCATTGCAGCACCGCACCAGGCATGCTCGGCAGCGCCAGCCGCCCCGAGTGGATGGAGTTGAGCACCACGCGCGCCAGCCGAGTGGCCGCGCTGCTGGCCGCTCCAGCCTCAGGCGCAACGGACGCCGCGTCCTCTGCGTCTAGATGGCTCGGCGCAGCCAGTGCAGCCTCGAACAAGGCCACGCTCGGCACCTCGGATTCGGAGGCCAGAGCGGTCGCGAACGCACGCATGCTCTGGTAGCGATCGGCGGGATCTTTGGCGATAGCGCGCAGCACCGCTTCTTCGAGGTGCTCGGTGATCTCCGGAACCACGGTGCGCAGAGGCGTCGGGGGTTTGTTGACGTGCGCGAAGAGGTAGCGCATCGCGTGCTCGGTCGGACGCAGTCCGAAGGGTAGAACGCCCGTGAGCATGCGGTAGAGCACGATGCCGAGCGAATAGATGTCGCTGCGATGATCGAGCGCTTCGTCGGCCATGCATTGCTCGGGCGACATGTATTGCGGCGTGCCGACGACCATACCCGGCGTGGTCAGGTTGGCGGCCTGCGGCGCCGTCTCCTCCTGGATCAGCTTGGCAATGCCGAAATCCAGCACCTTCACATAATCCTCGCGACCGCCCCGTTCGATCAGGAACACGTTATCGGGCTTGAGATCGCGATGCACGATGCCAAGGTCGTGCGCGGCTGCCAGCGCGTCACTCACCTGCAACGCGATGTGCAAGGCATGCTCCGGTGGCAGCCGGTGCAAGCGCACCAACCGTTCTTCGAGCGTCTCGCCCTCCAGCAGCTCCATCACCAAGTAGCGGCGGTCACCAGCCAGACCGACGTCCGTGACCTCGACGATGTTGGGGTGACCGATGGCGTTGATCGCGCGCGCCTCGTTGACGAAGCGGGCAGAGATCTCACTGTTCTTGCCGTGCTCCTCGCGGATCAGCTTCACCGCGGCACGCCGACCCATCGTCGCGTGCTCAGCCGCGAAGACGTAGCCCATTGCACCCTGGCCGATCGCCGAGACGATCTTGTAGTTGCCGATTTGGGTGCCGATGACGTCCACGCGTGTTGTACCGAGCCGCCATGGTCGTAAACCGACGATCGTCCGTCAAGATTAGACGCTGCGTGCGACGCCAGCGATTTCGTGGCGGATTGTGCCGAGGTGGTCTAGAAGCGTACATAAAGCGTGCGGCATGCTCGGCCGTACCAAGAATCGTGAAAGGTACGGCCATGGCTAACGCGGGAGACACGCCGACAGGCTCGGGGCGTGGGCAAGGCGGTATCTTCGGATGGGTGGCTCGAACGCTCGGCATCGGCCAGGCGTCGCAAGCGCCAGCACCAGCGAAGGCAAAGAAGGCCAGCGCAGCCACTGGCGGCGCAGCGGCCGGCCGGATCAGCACGGCCCAGCGTTCGGCCGTGGCGGCGCAAGGCGAAGTGGCCGAGCCGCTCTCTACCTATGCGCAGGCGCTCGGGATCGAAGTGCTCGAACCAGCGCCGCTCGGAGACCTGGATGCTTCGCGCGCCAAACACCTGCTCGACGCCGTGCGAGAGCACTTCGCGAAGGCAAGCGGGGAGCCCGTCTCACTGCCCTCGGCGTCACTGCGCGTGCTGAATCTGGTCGCTCAAACCGAAGTAGAGATGGGTGAGCTGACACGCACCGTGAGCCAAGACCCCGCAATCACCGCAGCGGTGTTGCGCGTGGCCAACTCGGCGGCGCTGGCGCGCAGCTCCGGCGAGGTGCGCACCGTGCGCGAGGCAGTGCTGCGCCTCGGCGTCACCGAGGTCGGCCGTGTGGCAGGCGCGGTCGCCGCACGCGCGCTCTTCAGTCCGCGCGCCAAGGCCGAGCAAGCCCTCTTTGCAAGCTACTGGACGGAGCTGCATCTCAATGCGGCGAGCGCGGCCAGCGGTTCGGCTCACCTGGCGATGCAGCTGCGGCGTGGCCGCTCGGACTACGCGTTTCTGGGTGGGATGCTGCATGACGTCGGCAAATCCGTGGCACTGAGCACGATCGCCGGGTTGGTGCTTTCGGGCAAGGCGCCCTCCGATCTCGAGCCCCAGGTGCTTTCGAGCGTACTCGAGGATGTGCACGTCGAGATCGGCGCCGAGGTGCACCAGAGCTGGTCGCTGCCGGAATACCTGATCGCGCTCTGCGCAAGCCATCACGACGCGGTCGTGCCCGCGACCGACGAATACATCGAAGTGCATGTGGTGCGTGTGGTCTCGGGGCTGCTCGCACTGCGCGCCAGTCCCATGCTCTTGGCTCGCGGCGAGGAGCTGATGCAGAGCCTGCAGGTGCTGAAGATCCAACCGCTGCAGTTTCGCGCGCTCGACACCGAGCTCAGAACGCTCGGCAAACACATGCAGGGATTGCTCGGCGCGACGACCCCAGCGCGCTGACGCAGCAGAGCCTCCGCACGAGCCGCTGAGCGCGGACTAAACAGGAACGCATGGACAGTGAGACACGAGCGAGGCGCCGCGTGTTCGGGTCGCGCTTGCGCGACCCGGAAGGGTTGGCAGGAGCGCGCGGAGCCTACATTTGTAGGTGAGCACGCACCGCAGGAAGCGGGGGCGGATCGCGATGTGGATCGCGGTCCAGACGTCTCTGTTTAGAGCACACCACAGCCGCAAGGGCTGGGTGCAAGCGTCGCACAGGCACGGCGGAGATCGCCCGCACACGGACATCGGCCTCAAGTCTGGAGCGGAAAGGGTCGAAGCACTCCTTGCGCCCGGTTGCGTGCCGGATGCATGGTCTTGCTGCTCGAACAAGGACCCATACCTTGCGCTCACGCCCACCCACTGCCCTGCGACCCGCCAGTGTCAGCAAGCTTGCTGCCGGATATGGCCTTGGCCACCATCGCATCGAGGTCTCCGACTACGCGCTAGCCGACGCCGGCCAGCTCAAGGACAAGCTGGAAACCAAGCTGAAGGTGCTCCGCGAGCAAGCCAAGCAGATCGCAGAACACCTCGGCAGCGGTGGGCCATGACGGAACCGAAGCCAGCGGCCGCGGCACGACCCAAACGCCTTGCCCCGCGCTACCCGGTGCATTCGCGAGTGCGGGTGCGCATGCTCGACGGCGAGGTGCGAGAATACGACGCGCTCGACGTGAGCCAAGGCGGGCTCTTCGTCGCAACCAGCAACGCACTGGAGATCTTTTCGGACGTGGAAGTCTGCGCGCCACTCCCCAACGGCGGTGAGCTCAAAGCGCCCGCGCGCGTCGTCCATGTGCTCTCGCCGCAGAAAGCCGAGTCCTTCGGAGTGCAGGCGGGCATGGGCTTGCAGTTCGAGGGCCTGAGCGCCGCGCAGCTCGCCGCTGTCGACGCCTGGGTCGCCAACGCGCGCGATAGCGATCCGCGGCCCCGAATCCCACGGCTCGTCACTGGCGCCGACACCAGCACGGCCAGCGCCGACCCGATGCTCAGCTACCTGCTCTCGCACATCGACGGGAGAAGCACTCCGGAAGTCCTGGCCGAGACCCTGGCTCTCGATCTCGACACCACCGACCAGATGCTCCGGGAGCTGCTGCGCTGCGCAGTGATCGAGCTTGTGCCAGCCCGGGGCGAGAGCTTGATCCCAGTCGCGCCCAGACCGGCTCCCAAACCCGCGCCGCCGTCAGCGGCAAAGGTCCCGCTCGAGCCTGCCACGGTCTCGCGCCTCACCGCCATCACCAAACGCATCGAGGCCGATCACTACACAGTGCTCGGCGTCGCCAGCGCGGCCACCCGCGAGGAACTTCGCGCGGCGTTCTTCGATCTCTCTAAGTTCCTGCATCCCGATGCGTATTTCGGCCGAGCGCTCGGCGACGACCTACCCAAGCTGGAACGAGCCTTCGCGCGGCTGAGCGAAGCCTATGGCGTGCTGAGCCGGGACAGCTCGCGCGCCGAGTATGACGCCTACCTGCTGCAGAAGCGCTCGCTCGACACGCTCGACAAACAGGACGCGAGCATCGCGAACGTGCCCGTACGGCCAGCGCTACCGGCAGCCCTGACGCCGCCCTCAGCTGCAAGAGCCCGGCCCGAGCCGCGCCAGGCCAGCCCTGCGCCACAGGCGTCCATTCCAGAGGCGAAGCCACCTGCTGCCGCGGCTGCCGGAGCACGACAGGCGCAGCGGACGGCGGCACTGCGCGACCTGCGCCGCGTGCTGCGCGCACCCACTCCTGGCCCGCAGCAGGCCGCGCCGACGCTTGCCGAGCGCTGCCTCGCCGACGCCGAGGCCGCGGAGCGCGAGGGCCGGATCGACGACGCGGCCAAGCACGTACAGCTGCTGCGCGCCATGCAGATCGACGACCCCGCCCTGCAGGCGCGGGCCAAGCGCGTGCACGCGTCGGTCATGCGGGGGCTTGCGCTCGGCTTCGAGAAGCAAGCGCTCTACGAGGAGAAGCATCAGAAGTGGTCACAGGCAGCACACTCCTGGCTGAAGGTCTGCGAAGGCCGCCCGGAAGACCCCTCGTGCCACCGCAAGGCCGCGCTGACCATGGTCGAGTCCCGCGGCGACCTGCATCGCGCGGTCGAGCTCGCCAAGCGCGCGGTCGAGCTGGCCCCAAGCGATGCCCAAAACCGCCGCGCGCTCGGACACGTGTACCTCGCCGCCGGCCTGAAGCTCAACGCGCGACGCGAGCTCGAGGCCGCCGTGGGCCTGAGCTACTCGGACGCCGCGACCGAACGCTTGCTGCGCCAGCTGCCGCAGGCGCGTTGACGCGAATGCTTCGAAGAGCGCACATGCGACGAGCCCAGGAGCTCGCGAGAAGCTTGCTTATGGCGAGTCGGCAGCGTGCTCTGATAGGGTGAAGGCATGCGTGTACCTGCACGCTCGGCTAGGAGCGAAGCAGCGCGGCGACTCGAGACGAGTGGGGGCGGACTGGCAACCAAACGCTACCTAAACAGGAGGTCCCATGAATCTAGATGACGCGATCGCAAAGCACGTGGAGTGGAAGGTCAAGCTTCGCTCTGCGATGATCAAGAAGGAGAAGCTGGACCCCGACGCCATTCGCAGAGACAACGCCTGCGAGCTGGGCAAGTGGCTGCACGGACCGGGACAGACCCAGCACGGCCGCCATGGGTCGTTCCCGGAGCTGGTGCAGAAGCACGCAGAGTTCCACAAGCAGGCAGCCCTGGTTGCGACCGAGATCAACGCCGGCCACAACGACAAAGCAACCCAGATGCTCGACGCTGGGTCGAGCTATTCGAGCGCGTCCTCGGCGGTGGGTGCAAGCATCGCTCGGCTGAAGAAGGAAATCGGCGCCTGAGCCACCGGCTGACGGCCGGCCACACTTGCCACCGAAAGCGTCCAGGCGTCTCTGTTTAGCTCTGGTGGAAAGCGGCCGGCCGAGCGTCTATCCTCCGCCGGCCGGCGGGCATTTTCGTAAACCCCGGCCAGCTTGCGCGCGCGCCCCGAGACCATGGGCCGCGCCGGAGAGGAACGCATGATGTCCGAGGTCGTCGACGCCGCCAGAGCCACCCGCGAGGGAGAAGGAGTCGATGCCGCGGCGCTCGAGCGCTACTTCGCGGCGCACGTGCCGGAGCTCGCCGGCAAGAAGGTCGACGTCAAGCAGTTCCCGGGTGGACACTCGAACCTCACCTACCTCTTGAAGGTGGGCCAGAGCGAGGTCGTGATGCGCCGGCCACCCTTCGGCACCAAGGTCAAGAGCGCGCACGACATGGGCCGCGAGCACCGCATCCTCAGCGCTCTTGCCAAGGTCTATCCGCAGGCGCCGAAACCCATCTGCTACACCGAAGATCTGAGCGTGATGGGCGCGCCCTTCTACGTGATGCAGCGCCTGCGCGGCATCATCTTGCGCACGGACGTGCCCGCCAGCGTCGACCTGCCTCCCGAGCGCCTGCGCAAAGCCTGCGAGAACCTGGTCGACTGCCTGGTCGATCTGCATGCGCTCGACTACCAGGCCATCGGCCTCGACGGCCTCGGCAAACCCGACGGCTACGTGCAGCGCCAGGTGCAAGGCTGGACCCAGCGCTATGTCGGCTCGCAGACCGACCAGGTGCCGGTGGTGGAGCAGGTCGCCAAGTGGTTGGAGGCCAAGCGTCCGGCGGACTCGGGCGCGTCGCTCATCCACAACGACTTCAAGTTCGACAACGTAGTGTTAGACCCGACCGACCCGACGCGCATCGTCGGCGTCCTGGATTGGGAAATGTCGACCATCGGCGACCCGCTGATGGATCTCGGCACTTTCATCTCGTATTGGGTCGAGGCCAAAGACGACCCGATCATGCAGTTCTTCCGCGGCGGCCCAACCGATCAGCCCGGTGCACTGACGCGAACCGAGATCGTCGAGCGCTACGCAGAACGTTCAGGACGCGCGGTCAAGAACCCCGATTTCTACTACGTGTTCGGTCTCTTCAAGACCGCGGTGGTGCTTCAGCAAATCTACTACCGTTACCGGCAAGGGCTGACCAAGGACGAGCGCTTCTCCATCTTCGGCGCAGGCGTGCAGGCGCTCTGCGATCAAGCCGCACGCACCATCGAGAGGCACGGCTAAGCAGGTGTCGTCGAGCCGCAGTCAGAGCCCACGGCGGCCGGTGGCAGGGCGCTGGGCGCTCTTTGTGCTCTGCGCCCTCGCCTATCTCTACGTCTTCCCCTACCAGGCCACGCTCAACAACCCCAACGAGAACGTCCGGCTCTACATGACGGCGGCGCTGGTCGAGTACGGCCACTACGAGATCGACGAGCTGCGTGCGCGCTGGGGCTGGGTGAACGACGCCGCCGTGCGCGGCGGTCACGCTTACAGCGTGAAGGCACCCGGCACGAGCTTGCTGGGCATGCCTGGCTACTTCCTCTACCGCGAGCTCTGCCGCGGCACGGGCCACGCCTTCGATCGCACCGAGGTCTTGTGGGTGTGCCGCCTGACGGCCTCCATCCTGCCGACCCTGCTCTTCGCCATCCCCTTCTTCGGCTGGCTTTCGCGCCGCAGCCGGCATGCGTTTGCGCGGGATGCGGTGTTCATCTCCGTGTTGCTCGGCTCGCTGCTCTACGCCTACGCCACCATGTTCGTCAGCCATACCCAGAGCGCCATCATCGCGTTCCTGGCATTCATGTGGCTCTACGACATGCGACACGGCGCTGCAGCCGTGAGCGGCCAGCGTGCGTTCTGGGCCGGCGTCTTCACGGGCGCTGTCACCCTCTTCGAATACCCGGGGCTTGCCTGCTCCTTGCCGCTGGCGATCTACGGCGTCTTTGTGCTGCGCAAGCCCAGGCTGGTCGGCTTTTTTGCGCTGGGCGGCCTCTTGCCTGCGCTGGCCATGATGCACTTCCAGTGGCGCGCCTTCGGCAGCCCCTTCAGGCCGGGTCACCTCTACGTCGAGAACCCGGCCTTCCGTGCGGCGCATGAACAAGGCCTCTATGGCGCGGTCGGTCCCAGCCGCGAAGCCCTCTACGGCCTGCTCTTCGAGCCTGGGGCAGGGCTCTTCCCGCTGACGCCACTGCTCGCACTCTCGCTTCCCGGCCTGTGGCTCTTGCTGCGAGATCGTCGTACTCGCGCCGATGCGCTCTGCGTGCTCTCGGTGGTCCTGCTCACGGTCTTCGCCATCGCTTCCATGAACAACTGGCGCGGCGGCTGGACGATCGGGCCTCGCTACCTCGCGCTCTGCGTGCCCTTCCTGGCCTGGCCCGCGCTCGTCGCCCTCGACGCCTGGGCTGAGCGTGCTCCGCGCTCCGCGGCCTCCGTCGCCATTGGCTGCACTGCCGTCGGCCTTTGCGCCTCCGGTGTGCCCTCGGCCTATTACCCTCACCTGCCGCCCGAGCTCACGCGCCCGCTGCCGCAGCTCTTCGCTCTGCTCATCCGCCACGATTTCGCCCCGATCAACGCCGGCGCGTTCTTCGGCGTGTTCGGAACCATCTCGATGCTGCCGCTCTTGCTGGTCGCGCTTTGCGCGCTCTCGGTCTGCTTGCGTTCGCTGGCCGCAGGCACTCGCACCGTGGTGCTCGCCTCGGCCTGTGCGCTCGCGCTTTTGCTGAGTGTGCCGATCTGGACGCGCCCCCAAGAGGAGCCGGGAGTCAGGGAGGCGTTGGCCTTCATCACGCGCCGCTTCTGGCCCGCCGGACACGACCAAGCTGCACGCTTGCGCGCCCAAGTGCTGGCAACGCCCAAGCCAAGCCCGACCGACCTTCTGCGTCTCGCCGCGCTCTACCGAGCCGAGGGTCGCGACGACGAAGCCCGCGCGCTCACGCAGCAGAGGCGCTGAGCAGAGAACGCTGGAGCGTTCTGGGGCAGATCGCGACGGCGGCACAACCTGACACAGGCCAACATCTAACTCGACACCGCGGCTTCTGCTTGCATGCTTGCGCGCGGCGAGGCAGAACGCGGCAGGGCAGCTCATGATGCAGGAATCGAGCTTTTCGTTGGGCAGGCGCTCCTACTTACGCGCCTTACGTAACAAGACAGGCCTGCTCGCTTGTGGCCTGGCCGTTGCGACGCTCGGCTGCGCTGGCTCGAGCGTGCGGCATCGCGACGCTTCGGTGAGCGCCGCCGACAGCGGCGGACCGCACCACCCGCCGAGCGGCGACGACGGTGGCGTGTTCATCGTGCGTCTTGCGCCGCGCGATGCCGGACCACCCCCCAGCGACGCCGGAGCTGGCAGTGCATCAGCCATCGTGGCCGAGAATCTCTTGCCGGGAACCCAGGCCTATCTCATCACCCGCTCTGCGGATGCGCACGAGGTCGAAGGCTATGCATCCGCTGCCTCCGTTGCGCCGGGTGGAACCATACAACTTTTCGTTAGCGTCAATCAGCCCCAAAGAGTCAAATGGGACCTCTACCGCTTTGGCCACTACCAGGGACTCGGTGCGCGCCTGATCACGAGCGGTGAAGTGGCCACCGTCACGACCCAAGCGGCGTGCCCCGTCACCAAGTCGACCGGGCTCATCGAGTGCG
>JADGRG010000369.1 GCA_017881145.1 Sandaracinaceae bacterium
CCGAAGCGGTTCGCGCGAGCTCGACCAGGTCGCGCGCATCCGCTGCGTAGAGCACGTCGAAGCCGGCTCGCCGCAGTGTCTGGCCCAACATGCGACGGATGCCGATGTCCGCCGATGCGACCAGAGCGATGCCTTGGTCTGGAATGTTCTGCTCTCTGGGTTTGCAGCCGAGCAGGTTCGCCAATCTGCGGGTGATGCCTCCGCGATCACCGGACACCAAGGCATCGTCAGCACCCGACGCAAAGACGTTCCGATAGAGAGCCTCGCTCGCATGCGGCACGACCGCGATCACCGGAACGGTAAGCAGGCTGGCTCGCTCGCGCAGTCGACTCACCAGGGCGCTGAGGTTGCCCTCATGAGACACGAACACACAGCGGGGCTCCTGTGCGTGGGCTTCCATATGCCGCGCTACTTCGTCGAGCGAAGTGTGGAACTCGATCTCGCTACTGGCGTGCGCTGCTGCAGCTATGAGGCAACTCTCGTCGCTCGGATTCCAGTTGCCGACTGCTGCTGCGTACATGTCTTTCCCCAGGACTTAGTGCACGTTCTCCGTGCCCTACTGTGTGCTAGTAGGCCAACAAGCAGAAATCGTGCCCATAGCGTTTGGACGGCAATCGCTCGGGAATTGGCCTGAGTGCAGTGGGATGGTGGTGAAAGCGACCAACCTGGTGGTGCGATCCACCTTAACCACATTGCACCAGGTTCTGCGTGCTGCGCACCACTCGAAGATTTCGCAAAACCTGCAGCAGGCTGCGGAGGTGAGACTGCCTTCTGCTGGTCACTTCCCCTACGCAAGTGGGCGAATCCACCGCAGCCACATCCGTTGCGAGAGTCGCGCGTCCTAGAGCGCTCGCGGTTTTGGCGTCTTCTAGCGGTGGAGCACTCAACGTCGTGCGACGGCACGGTCTCTGCAATGAGCCACTGTCGAGCACTATGCAGCACCACGACACCTGCTCAACCGCGCGCCGTCCGCCGCCACTCGCTGCAGCGCTGGTGCTTGCAACATGCGTGTTGTGCTGTGGTGGTAGAGCGCACGCGTACATGCTCAAGACGACGAAAAGTGGAGCGACCGTCCGATGGTCGAGCTCGGTCGTAACCATGTATGTCGACGAGAAGCTCGATGAGCTCTTCGGTTCGACGAGCCTGCGCGCCGCTCTGACCATGGCGACTGAAGCATGGCGTGGACTGCCCGGTGTTCCGGACCTCGTGATCGGAAAGCAGAAGGCTCAAGGTTATCTGCCTTCGCAGCGCACCAACGGAATCTATCTCGTGAGTCCGTGGCCTTATGCTCACTCGCAGCTGGCGGTGACAGTCACTACCTACAACGAGAGCGGCCAGGTTCTCGGCGTCGATGTATTGGTCAATGCCGAACACTCTTTCGCCGTCCTTCCAGAGTCCACGGATGCACAAGGTGTCGCGCAGCACGATCTCGGTGCGGTGCTGACGCACGAGTTTGGCCACGTGCTTGGCCTCGGTGAAAGCCCGACGGATCGGCAAGCGACGATGTGGCCCTACATCGGCGCAGGAGAGGTGCACCAGCGCTCGCTCGCCAAGGATGACGAAGAGGGCGTGATGGCTGCGTACGCTGACCAAGTGGTGTCCTCGGCTGCCGGCTGCGGGCAAGCCAGCGTCGTCGGTAGCCTCCGCAAGCACCAGACTCGCGCGCCCATCGCGCTCCTCGGTGCTGCGTTTGTCTGCTCGCGGACACGACGCCGCGGTTCGCGCAAGCACTAGACTGAAGTTCCCCCGCCAATCTGGTCAGCGGGAAGGGCGAACGCCTTCCCGAAGCTTGTGCTCCGCTTGCGCTTTACTCGAGCTCTTGCTCTGCGACATCGGCTATGGCCTTGGCCATGCCGCCGATGAGCTTGGCGTCGGGGCCTTCCACCATCACGCGCAACTTCGGCTCGGTGCCGCTCCAGCGGACCAGAACTCGGCCTGTCTCGCCGAGGGAACGCTCGGTGTCGGTGATGGCGCGCTGCGTCTTGGGCATGCTGTCCAAGGGACGCCGCGCCGGCAGGCGAACGTTGATCAGCACCTGCGGCACTGGCTCCATGGCTTCGTCGATCAAATCCGAAAGTGGGCGGCCCTCGCGCAGCATGATGGCCAGGACTTGCAGCGCACCGAGCGTGCCGTCTCCGGTCGTGGCGTGGTCGAGGAAGATCAGATGGCCGGACTGCTCGCCGCCGAAGTTGAAGCCGCGGCGACGCATCGCCTCCACGACATAGCGGTCGCCGACATCCACACGCACCAGCTTGCCGTTCTCGCGGCGCAGTGCATGCTCGAGCCCGATGCTCGACATCACGGTGGTCACCAGCGTGCGCTTCTTCAGCGCGCCGCCGCGCAGCATGCGCGTCGCACACAATGCCATCAGCGCATCGCCATTCACCTCACGGCCCTTATCGTCGATCACGACGACTCGATCCGCATCACCATCGAGCGCAAAGCCCACGTCCGCGTTGCAGCGAACGACTTCCTTGGCGCAATGCTCGGGGTGCACAGCTCCGCGGTCCTGGTTGATGTTCTTGCCGTTGGGCTTGACGCCGATTGCGTGCACCGTCGCGCCGAGCTCCGAGAAAACGTGGGGCGCGGTCACGTAAGCTGCACCATGGGCCGCGTCGACCACGACGCGCAGACCATCCAGGCGCAGGTCTGACGGAAAGGTTCCCTTGACGAACTGCACGTAGCGGCCCCACGCGGTCTCGATGCGTTCGGCGCGACCGATCTGCGTGCCAACGGGGCGCTTCTTGTCGAGAACGTCGGACTCCATCAGGTGCTCGAGCGCTTCCTCCTCGTCGTCAGGCAGCTTGAAGCCGTCCGGTCCGAATACCTTGAGCCCGTTGTCCTGGTAAGGGTTGTGCGACGCGGAGATCACGATCCCGGCATTGGCGCGCATGCTCGTGGTCAGGTGCGCCACGCCCGGGGTTGGCAAGGGTCCGGTCAAGAGCACACGACCGCCCATCGCGCAGACGCCAGCGGCCAAGGCGTTTTCGAAGAGATAGCCCGAGATGCGCGTGTCCTTACCGACCACGACCCGCGGCGCGTGCTTGATCTCCTGCCGAACTTTGTAGGCGACGGCTGCGCCGAGTCGGAACGCGACCTCGGGCGTCATGTTGCCTTCGTTGGCTTTTCCTCGGATGCCGTCCGTGCCGAAATACTTGCGCGCCATAGAAAGCTAAGCCTCCAGAGAGAGATGCGATGGCCCGGGCCGGGGGTTGGGTGTGGCCACGCTCAGGGTTCCCACGTGACGTCGAGTCCCCAGGTCTGTGGGGCGAAACGACCGGTGCCGACGATACTGTGAGGAAAGTACAGCTCGATCAAGAAGTCCAGGACGGCACTCGTGCCAGTCGCCGCTGGATCTACCAGGGTTTGATCACGCGTGGAGACGGCGCCCTGCAGATAGACGCGCTGCACGAAGGCGCGCATGAACTTGGGCACGGCCTCGAAGCCGGCCTTGAGCCGAGTCTGCGCGCCTTGCCCGGTGCTCTCCACCGACACGCGCGGAATCAGCCCGCCGAGCTCATGCTTGGCGCCGAGCGTGAGAATGCCGCCGACGATGCCCGCCGCGAAGGCGTCTTGGGCGCCCCGCGCATCGGTGGCCGAGGAAGGATCCTGGTTCGGGCAGCGCCCCGAGACCAAGAGCACAATCGCGCCGTCGCCAGGACAAGTGTCCGACGTGAACGCGACCTCCGGCTCCGCCAGCGTTCCAGTCACGCTCACCAGCACGGGACTGCCGCCTACGATCTCCGATTCGTGCGTCGCGACCAGGTTCACCTCCGGGTTCAGCTCGCCGGTGCCGTCGAAGCGCATGCTGCCTCGGTTGATCTTGAAGACCTTTCCGAACACCTCGAAGCTGCCATGGCGGAACTCGACGTAGCCGCCCACGCGCAGATCGGGTTCCTGGTAGCTCACCGCCAGCTCCGTGCTCACTTCTGCTTCGAAGTCGCTGCGACGCACGGTGATTTGGCGCCGGCCATCGACGAAGAATTCGAACGCGTACGGGATGTCGGGGTGGACCTTGGCTTTGGTCGTGGTCAGGATGACGTCGGGATTTGGATCGAGCGGCTGCAACGAGCGGGTGCTGGCGGTCGGCAGCCGGATGGCGAGCGAATGGAGCTTCACGGCAGTGATGGCTTTCTCCTGGCCGATCTGCGTAGCCAGCGCGGCGCTGCCTTCCAGCCAGGCCACCTCCACACCTTCACGCTCGAGCGGAAAATCCTTGAGCAAGAGAGCGACCGAGAGTTGGTGTGGTCGGAGGCCCGAGAAACCGATGCTGCCTTCGGCGGCGAGCGACCCTTGTCCCGCAGTGGCGTGCAGAGTGTCGAGCTTGGCCCAGTTGCCATTTCCGATCAGCTTGGCCGTGATGTCGTGCAGCTCCTGGCCGGTTGAGATCGCGTAGAGCTTTCCGCGGCTGATCTTCAGCTCGCCGCGGTAGTCCACTGCCTTTCTGCTCGTGGTCACCACCAGCCCTCCGCTCGCAGTCGCTGAGAACGAGAGCACACCAGGGATGCGGTCGAGCAGCGGCCGCAGCTCTGCATCGTCGAAGTCGAGCTGCACCCGCAGCTCACGTTCGTCATCGACACGCGGCACAACATTTGGCCCGCCCCAGAGCAGCGGGATCACTGCGGCGAGACGGGTCGCGCCACCATGGCAGCCGCTCATATGACCGCTGGCCTGTGCGCCTTTCGCATCAGCACTCGCATCCAGCTCGACCTCCATGGGATCTTGCCCGCAGGAATCGATGGCGAGCGCGTGTCTGCCTTCGCTGACTCGCACGAGCGGGAAGAACGAACCGCGCACGGAGAGCGACGCGCTTGGCTTGTCAGTCAGGAGCGAGCTTGCCGACCAATCCACGTGCAACTCCCCCTTGCCCTGCTCGCAGAGCAGTGGAAAACGCTCGATGGCTTCGATGTCGGC
>JADGRG010000370.1 GCA_017881145.1 Sandaracinaceae bacterium
CGTTACCGACGGCTTCCGGCTCGATGTGCTCGTAGGTGCGGCTGTTCTTCTTGACCGCATCGACGTGCACGCCGCCCTTGTGCGCAAACGCGCTCTGCCCAACGTAAGGCTGCTGCGTCCAGGGCGAGCGATTAGCGATCTCGTCGACGCTGCGCGAAAGATGTCGCAGATGCGTGAGTTGCTCGGTGCTCACGCAATCGATGCCCATCTTGAGCTTGAGTGCCGGGATGACCGACACCAGATTCGCGTTGCCGCAGCGCTCCCCGTAGCCGTTGACGGTGCCTTGCACCATGCGCGCACCGGCCCGCACTGCGGTCAAGGTGTTGGCGACCGCAACCTCGCTGTCGTTGTGGCAGTGGATGCCGATCGGCGTGCTGAGCTTCTGTGCGACGTCGCGCACTGCCGCGTCCAGCACGTGCGGCAAGGTGCCTCCGTTGGTGTCGCAGAGCACCAGGAAGTCCGCGCCGCCAGACTGCGCGCGCCGCAGAGCGTTGAGCGCATATTCCGGGTCGTCGGCGTAGCCGTCGAAGAAGTGCTCGGCGTCGAAGATCAGCTCGTCCACCCGCGACTTCAGGTAGCGCACGCTGTCCTCGATCAGGTCGAGGTTCTCCGCGGGCGTGATGCGCAGGGCGTCGATGGCGTGCAGCTTCCAGCACTTGCCGAAGATGGTCAGCGCCGGAACGCCCGAAGCGAGCAACATCTGCAGGTTCGAGTCGTCCTCGCAGCGGATGCCGGCGCGGCGCGTGGAGCCGAAAGCCGTGAGCTTGGCGTTGGTCAGCCGCAGCGTGCGCTTGGCTTCCTCGAAGAACGATTGGTCACGAGGATTCGAGCCCGGCCAACCACCCTCGAGGTAGCGAATCCCGAGCTCGTCGATCAGGCGGGCAATCTGCAGCTTGTCAGCCACCGAGAGCTGCATGCCCTCACCCTGCGTCCCGTCACGAAGACTCGTATCATAAAGGATAACTGTCACAAGCTTACCACCCAGTCCCTCTCTAGGGCCGCTTCCGCCGCAACGCTCGCCAAACCGGACTGGCACCGCGGCACACAGAGCCCGATCGGACCGCTTGCCCCGGCGTTTTGTGCTGGGAAAACCGGCCTCTCGGAACAGGACACCATAGTTGGCCCGCTGGCGCCGATCAAGTTGCCGTCAGGCGGGGTCCCGCAGCAGCGCGCGGCGCAGCAGCTCGCCCAAGCAGAGGGCCAGGCCAGAGGCGCCGGTGTACTTGGCCACGAAGAGCGGTGTGGCATCCGGCCGCGGGTCGAAGAGCTGAGCGCCGTAGAGCCCGGTGCAGGCGGCGTAAAGGCAAGCCCCGAGCAAGAGCACGACCGACGCGTGCAATGCAATGATGAGCAGGCGCGGCTCGCGCCGTCGGGCGGCCAGCGGCGTGACCAGGCTAACCAGGGTGAGCAGGAGGCCAGTCGCCAGGGAGGTCTCGCGCAGCGCCTGGACCGGCCCGGGCAGCATGCCGAGGTAGAGCGGCGAGCCCGGCGCTTGATCTGCCAGCACCTCCCACGCGCCGGCGATCGCGGCGCAGGCCAGCGCAATCACACCCAGGCGTAAGAGCGCTCGAGCACTCGGCGGCAGTTCCATGGGCTCTGCGTCTTATCCGATCGTCTGCTCCTTGCAAACTCGGCAGTCTCTAGCCCTGCGCGCGGGGCTTTGATACACCGGCCGGATGCTCGATCTGCGTTACGTCGTCGAAAACCTGGAAGAAGTGCGCGCTGCACTGGCTCGCCGCGGCCCCACCTCCAAGCAGAGCCTGGACCCGATCGCGGCCCTGGCGCCACGCCGCTCTGTGCTGATGCAGCGCCTGCAGGCCGTGCGCGAAGAGAAGAACGAGGCCAACGCCGCGATGGCGAAGCTCGACAAGCAGAGTGACGAATTCAAGGCCCGCCGCGAATCGCTCAAGCGCATCTCCGACGAAACCAAGCAGCTCGAAGCCGAGGAGCGGCAGGTGCAGGTGGAGCTGGAGCACGCGCTCTTGATGGTGCCGAACTTGCCGGCGGCCAGCGTGCCGGATGGCAAGAGCGAAGCCGACAACGTGGAAGTGCGCAAGCACGGCGAAAAGCCCAGCTTTGCCTTTGCCCCGAAGGACCACGTCGATCTCGGCATGACGCTCGGGATCATCGACTTCGATCGCGGCGCCAAGCTGAGCGGTGCGCGCTTCTCGGTGCTCAAGGGCCACGGCGCGCACCTGGAACGCGCGCTCTTGATGCTGATGCTCGATTTGCACACCCGCGAGCACGGCTACACCGAGATCTGGCCGCCCGCATTGGTCAACGACGAGAGCCTGCGTGGCACGGGCCAGCTGCCCAAGTTCGCCGCCGACCTCTTCCGGATCGCACCGGACTGGCAGGAAGGCATCACCACCGCCGACAAAGAGCCTGCGCCGCGCCGCGAGCTCTACCTGATCCCTACGGCCGAGGTGCCGCTGACCAACCTGCACCGCGACGAGATCCTGGATGGCGATGCACTACCGATCAAGTACACCGCGTATACACCCTGCTTCCGCAGCGAAGCCGGCAGTTACGGCAAAGACACGCGCGGCCTGATCCGTCAGCATCAGTTCGACAAGGTGGAGCTGGTGCGCTTCGAGCGTCCCGCGACGGCAGAAGCTGCGCTGCAGGAGCTAACCGGACAAGCCGAAGCCGTGCTGCAGCTCCTCGGCTTGCACTACCGCGTGGTGGAGCTCTGCGCCGGTGATCTCGGCAACGGAGCCAAGCGTTGCTACGACATCGAGGTGTGGCTGCCCGGACAGAACGCCTACCGTGAGATTTCGAGCTGCTCCTGGTTCGGCGACTTCCAGGCACGGCGCGCGCGCATCCGTTTTCGCGACAAGCCGGGCGACAAGCCGCAGGTCGTGCACACGCTCAACGGCTCGGGCTTGGCCATCGGTCGCACGCTGGTCGCCGTGCTGGAGCAATACCAGCAGGCCGACGGCAGCGTGCGCGTTCCGAAAGCGCTCATCCCCTACATGGGCGGTCTGGAGCTGATCAAGTGAAGCGTGTCGCTGCCGATGTCTGAGCTTCGCATCGACGCGCGCGTAGCGCTCGCCCCGCTGACTACCTTCGAGCTAGGCGGTCCGGCCGAGCACTTCGCTCGCATCGAGGAGCGCGACACCTTGTTCGAAGCGCTGCGCTGGGCGCGCGCCGCCGGGCACGAGGTCACGGTGCTCGGTGGCGGCAGCAACCTGGTGGTGAGCGATCGCGGGGTTTCGGGTCTGGTGCTGGCGATGGCGACGCGTGGCGTGGAGGTGCGCGAGCAGCCCGGCCACGTGGAGCTCTGCGCGCAAGCTGGCGAAAGCTGGGACGAGCTGGTGGCGCGCGCGGTCGAGCAAGACTTGGCCGGCCTGGAGTGCTTGTCGGGAATTCCGGGCCTGGTCGGTGCCACGCCGATTCAGAACGTCGGCGCTTATGGCCAGGAGGTCTCCGACGTGATCGCCGCGGTCGAGGTGCTGGATCGCGAGAGCCTCGAAATCCACACGCTCGACCCGAGCGAATGCGGCTTCGGTTATCGCCAGAGCGTCTTCAAAGAGCACCCCGAGCGCTACCTCTTGCTCTCGGTCAGCTTCGCGCTGCACGCGCATGGCGATGCAACCTTGCGTTATCCAGAGCTGCGCTCGGCGCTCCAGCCGGGCAAGAGCCGTCCCAGCCTGCGCGAAGTGCGCAACACGGTGCTTTCGCTACGGCGCAAGAAGTCGATGCTCTGGGATGCAGAAGACGAGAACCACCGCAGCGCCGGCTCGTTCTTCACCAACCCCTTGGTGAGCGCTGCGCAGGCCGAGCAGGTCGTGGAGCGCGCGCTCGCGCAAGGTCTGGTCAGCGATGCACGGGAGGTGCCTCGCTACAAGCAGAGCGATGGCTCCATGAAGCTGGCGGCGGCGTGGCTGATCGAGCGCGCAGGCGTGCGCAAGGCGGAGCGGGCTGGCCACTTCGGAGTGTCGAGCCGGCATGCGCTCTGCCTGGTCCACCACGGCGGCGGCAAGAGCGCCGAGCTGATCGATTTTGCAAGGAGTGTGCGCGCGCGTGTGCAGCAGACTTTCGGCGTCACGCTCACCGCCGAGCCCGTGTTCTTGGGCTTCGTGGGCAATCCGTTCAACGAGTAATCAGAAGCGACTGGCGCTACTGTTTTCCGGCTTCGGCGGGCTGCGCCGAGGCATCGCCATACATCGACTCGGCGATCTTGTAGGCGCTGGTCTCGAGCTGAGCCAGCGCATCGCGGATGGCGATGGCATCGCCGGCGCCGCTGATCAGCTCACGCAGATACGCGATGTCGGTGCGCACCTGATCGATGATGGCCTTGTCGACCAGCTCTGCGCACTCCTCCACCGCTCGCTCGCTGGTGTAGAGCAGAGCTTCGGCGTTATTGCGCAGCTCGGCTAGCTCTTTGCGCTTCACGTCGCTCTGCCGGAACTTCTCGGACTGCTCGACGATCTTCGCGATCTCGTCCTGGGTGAGGCCGCTGGAGGCCACCACCTTGACGGCTTTCTCGCGCCCGGTGCCGAGGTCCTTGGCCGAGACGTGCAGAATGCCCTCGGCATCGATGTCGAAGTTGACCTGGACCTGCGGCAGGCCACGCGGCGCTGGCGGGATATCGGTGAGCTCGAATTTCGCCAACGTTTTGTTGTCGGCAGCCATCTCGCGCTCACCCTGCAGGATGTGGATGGGCACGAAGGGCTGGTTGTCGACGCTGGTGGTGAAGACTTCGCTCTGATGCGTGGGAATGGTGGTGTTGCGCTCGATCAGCTTGTAGAAGACGCCGCCACCCGTCTCGACGCCGAGCGAGAGCGGCGTCACGTCGAGCAGCAGGACCTCTTCGACCTCGCCGCCCAGCGCTGCGCCCTGAATGGCTGCGCCGATGGCCACGACCTCGTCGGGATTCACACCCTTGTGCGGGGCCTTCTTGAAAAAGTCCTGCACCCGCTTCTGCACCAGCGGCATGCGCGTCATGCCGCCGACCAGGATCACCTCGTCGATGTCGCCGAGCGATAGCCCCGAATCGGTCAGCGCCTGCTGGCAGGGTCCCAGCGTGCGCTCGACCAGATCCTCGGTGAGCAGCTCCAGCTCGTTGCGCTTGAAGGTGGTCACCAAGTGCTTGGGACCGGTCGCATCCGAGGCGATGAAGGGCAGGTTGATCTCGGTCTCGAGCGATGAGGAGAGCTCGTGGCGCGCGCGCTCGGACTGCTCCTTGAGGCGCTGCAGCGCGATGCGATCCTGTGCCAGGTCGATGCCGGTTTCCTTCTTGAACTTGGTCGCCAGGAAGTCGATCACGGCGTTGTCGAAGTCTTCACCGCCGAGGTGTGTATCGCCGGCCACCGCGCGCACGCTGAACACGCCGCCGGAGATCTCCAGGATCGACACGTCGAAGGTGCCGCCACCCAAATCGTAGACCACGATGCGTTCGGTGCCTGTCGACTTCTTGTCGAAGCCGTAGGCGATCGCGGCCGCCGTAGGCTCGTTGATGATGCGCTTGAC
>JADGRG010000371.1 GCA_017881145.1 Sandaracinaceae bacterium
AGGCAGATCGCTGAGCGAACCGGCGGCTTGCGTGAGCTTGGGCCAGTCTTCACGGCCGAGGCGGCCGGTGCGCAGGTTGCTGGCGTCGACGCGCGCCTCGCTGCAGAGCAGACGATTGGCGAGCTGCTCCTTGGGCATTTCCAGCGAGAAGAACGCGGTCGGCGCTTTGCGCGCCATGCAAGCGTTGAGCGCGAGGTTCAGAGCGAACGCGGTCTTGCCCATGCCCGGACGGCCCGCGACGATGATCAGATCGCCGACGTGCATGCCCGCGGTCTTGTGATCGAGGTGCGTGAATCCGGTTGGCAGACCCGTGATGTGCTGCTTGAGCTCGGCGGCTTTCGTGATCTGCTGGAAGCTGCGGATCACGACTTCTTTGATCTGCTCGTAGGGGCTGCGCAGCCTGTGCTTGGCGACGTTGAAGATGGCGCGCTCGGCCTCGTCGAGGAATTCGTCCATCTTGCCGTAGTCGCTGTAGCCCCTGGCAGCGGTCTCGTGGCAAGCGATGATAAGGCGGCGAACTATCGCCTTCTCGCGCACGATCTTGGCGTGCGCTTCGATGTTCGACACCGTCGGGATGGTGTTGGTGAGGCTGAGCAAGTAGTCGTCGCCACCCACCAGCTGCAGGCGGTTGGCGGTAGCGAGGCGATCGCGCAGCGTGACGGTGTCGACGGGCTGGCCAGCGTTGTAGAGCTCCTGCATCGCCTCGAAGATGCGAGCGTGCGCGTCGCTGTAGAAGTCTTCGGCGCTGAGTGGCAACTCGTGCACTACGTTGAGCGCATCGTTTTCGAGCATGATGCCGCCCAACACGGCGCGCTCGGCGCCGAGATCGTTGGGGGGGACTCGACTGGGTCCCGCTGGGCGTCCGTCACTCATCTTGGGTTTCTGCCACCGCTTGCGAGCAGGAGAACATGACACACGCGGAGCACACGATCACGGGACAAGCGGTGCATAAGAGCGATTGTTCGGAGGGTATGTAACCCAAAACAAAACGCCCTCCCCCGCGAACGGAGGAAGGCGTTTGTCGTGAACCACTGCCTACGCCGAGAGCCGAAGGCTGCTCGGCGGGTATGTGACTATCTAGCTCGCTTTGACCACGACCAGCTTGAAGGTCGCGTTGACGCCCGAACCGAGCTTGGCGACCACGTTGTACTCGCCCAGCGCCTTGATGGCCGCTGGCAGCTCCAGATGCTTGCGATCGATCTGGATGCCGCGCTTCTTGAGCGCATCAGCCACGTCACGCGAGGTCACCGAACCGAAGAGCCGGTCAGCCTCGCCCGCCGCGGCTGCGAGCTCGAGAGAAAGCCCTTCGAATTGTGCAGCTACGCCTTGGGCTGCACCCTTCTGCTTGGCTGCGTTGGCGAGCGCCAACTTCTGCTCGTGCTCGATCTGCCGGACATTGCCTTCCGTGGCAGCCACCGCGAGCGAACGTGGCAAGAGGAAGTTGCGGGCATAGCCCGGCTTCACGCGCACCAAGTCACCGACGCGGCCAAGCTTGGCGACGTCCTGCTTGAGGACCACATGCAGGTTATTCGCCATGGCTCAGCTCCCCGAGGTGAAGGGCATGAGCGCAATGTTGCGCGCACGCTTGATGGCCGTGGTGATGGAGCGCTGGTGCAACGCACAGTTGCCGCTGATGCGACGCGGCACGATCTTGCCGCGGTCGCTGATGAAATACTTGAGCTGGTTGGCGTCTTTGTAGTCGATCGTGACTTCGGTGTCGGCGCAGAAGCGGCACACCTTACGCTTGCCACCGCGTCTGCGCAGACCGAAGGGATCGCCTTCGCCGCCTGGACCGCCCTGCCCACCTGGCCCACCAGGCCCACCGCGGCCGCCGCGGTCATCGTAGCCGCCGCCAGCGCCGCCGCGGCCGCCCTTCATGTCGTCATCTCTGTCGCGGTATTGGTAGCTCATCACGCTTCCTCCTCGTCCTCGGCAGCCTCTGCGCCGAAGCCGGCCTCTTCCAACCCGGGTGCACCAAACTCGTCTTCGATGCCCTCGTCATAGCCAACCTCAGGGCGCGGCGCACGCGGTGCGTCGACCAAGCCCAAGCGCTGCGCAATGCCCAACTCCTCGTCGGCTTCGGCGCTGACTTCGAGCCTGCGGAACTCGAGGTCCGCCGGATCGATCGCGTAGGTCTCCAGCTTCACGTCGCCGTTCATGAGCACCGTCTGGTAGCGAACGACGCAGTCGAGCAAGCGCAGATTGCGCTCGACCTCGGCGACCATGTCTTCGAAGCCGAGATACTTCAGAAACACGAAGACGCCACGGCTCGACTTGTTGATCGGGTAGGCCAGCTTGCGCTTGCCCCAGTTGTCGATCTTGATCAGCTTGCCGCTGCGCGCCTGGACGATGTCCTTGATGCGCGTGGCCACGCGATCCGCTTCATCCGGATCGACGCTCGACTGCAGGATGTAGATGGTCTCGTACTCGCGCAGCCGGCGCGGATTCGTGGACGGTATCGTAGCTGTCGTGCTCATGCGTATTCCCTCTGGTCTGGACTAGCCGAGAGCCGAAGGCTGCTCGGCGGCATTGTCACTAGGGCCCCGGTTTCTCCGGAGCAGGGGTCGTGTTGTGGCGATTCATCGCCGGTTGCGCCCCGAGACGAACCACGTCGGCCGCCGCGAGGGACGCGCGTTCTAGCACATCGGCAAGCTCCGGGCACTCCTCTCGGCTGAAATCGCTCAGGACGTGGTGTTCGGTGCTGCCCGAACGCGGCCGACCGATGCCAACTCGCACCCGCACGAAGTCTGGCCCACCACAGCTCGCGAGGATCGACTTCAGGCCGTTGTGCCCGGCCGTGCCGCCTCCGACTTTCACTTTGAGCACACCGAAAGCCAGATCGAGCTCGTCGTGAATGACCACGAGCTCCGACAACCCAAGCTTGAAGTAGGCCAAAGCCTTCTGGACGCTCTGCCCGCTCAAGTTCATGAAGGTCTGCGGCTTGAGCAGCACGACCTCCTCGCCCTCGGTACGAACGCGCGCGAACTGCCCCTGGAACTTCTCGCGAAACGGCTCCGCACCCCAACCTGCGGCCAGGTGTTCGATCACCATGAAGCCGACGTTGTGGCGATGAGCCGCGTACTTCGAACCGGGGTTGCCGAGGCCTACCAGGAGGTGCATGGCATCGGCACGCAGGTCACTTCTTCGGGGCAGCGGCCGGAGCAGCTGCAGCTGCAGCAGCCGGAGCAGCTGCAGCAGCGCCCGGAGCAGGAGCTTCTTCTTCTTCCATGCGCTTGCGCATGGTCACGCACGAAATGACGTTGCGTTCGGCCGGCAAGGCAGCCGTAACGCCCGCGGGCAGCGCCACATCCTTGACCAGCACATGGTCGCCGATCTCGAGGTTGGTCACATCGACCACGACGCGCGCAGGAAACTGTCCCGGCTTGGCACGCAGCGGCAAGGAGCGATAGATCACGATCAGCTCGCCGCCGGCAACTACACCCTTGGCCTTGCCCTCTGCGACCAAGGCCACTTCGCGCTGGATCACGAGCTCGGGGTCGATCTTGTAGAAATCGACGTGCACCGGGCGGCGCGTGACCGGATGCACCTGCAGCTCCTGCACCATCGCCAGCTCGGTCTTGTCGCCCTGCTTGAGCTCGATCACGATGTTGCGACCGTGCTCGGTCGAGAGCGCCGCCGTGAGGTCTTTGGGCGACACCGCCAAGCCCTTGGGCGCGAAGCCGGGCCCGTAATAGACGGCGGGCACCAAGCCGCGGGCGCGTAGTTGGCGCGCGGCGCCCTTGCCGGTTTGCTCACGAACTTCGGTGGTCACGGGACGAGTTTGCATGGCTAGAGACTCCTTGCGCCTCCGCTCTATAGGAGGCGCTAAATCGATTGGTCAAGGGGTCAAGGGGTCAAAGGGTGTTCACTCGAAGAGCGAGCTCACCGAATCACTGTGATGGATGCGCTTGATCGCTTCTCCCAGAAGATTGGCGACGGTGAGCACACGAAATTTGCCGGTGGCGACCGCGTGGGGCTGCAACGGAATGGTGTCGGTGACGACGACCTCTTCCAGCGGTGAGTCCTTGATGCGATCCACGGCCGGCCCCGAGAGCACGGCGTGAGTTGCCGCAGCGAAAACACGGCGCGCGCCACGCTCTTTGAGCGCCTTGGCGGCGTTGCAGAGCGTGCCCGCGGTGTCGATCATGTCGTCCAGGATCACGCAGTCGCGATCGCGAACGTCACCGATGATGTTCATGACCTCGCTGACATTGGCGCGCTCGCGCCGCTTGTCGATGATGGCGAGGTCGGCGTCCATGCGCTTGGCGTAGGCGCGCGTGCGTTCCACACCGCCGGCGTCGGGCGAGACGAATACTGGCAACTCGGCGGCGAACTTGGGGCGCAGGTAATCGAGGAAGACCTTGTTCGCGAAGAGGTGATCGAAGGGCACGTTGAAGAAGCCCTGGATCTGCCCGGCGTGCAGGTCGACGGCCACCACGCGCGAAATGCCTGCCGTGGTGAGCAGGTCGGCGATGAGCTTGGCGGTGATCGGCGTGCGCGGGGCGGCTTTGCGGTCCTGACGACCGTAGCCGTAGTAGGGAAGCACGGCGGTGATTGAGGCTGCCGAAGCGCGCTTGAGCGCGTCGACGAAGACCAAGAGCTCCATCAGGTGGTCGTTGACGGGCGTGCAGGTCGGCTGCACCACATACACGTCGACACCGCGGACATTCTCTTTGATTCGTGCGAAAACCTCGCCGTCGGAGAAGCGGTTGATCTCGGCGGCACCCACGGGGAGATCGAGATAGGCCGCAATCGCCTTGGCGAGATCAGGGTTGGCTGTCCCTGAGAAGATGCTGATGGACTTGAACATCGGCTTGGTCCTCGCTAACCGTCACGCGTGCTAACCGTCACGAGAGTCGACCCGAGTGCGCAGGCGGCGGGGCGGCGGATCGCTAGCAAACGGACCCCTCCGTGTCAATCAAAGCACAAGCACAGACACGTCGTGGCCGGGGCGCTCCGGGTGAACGAAGCTCGAATTGGCGTTTGGATCCGTGACGTGGCGGCTGTTGCGGCCCGCATCTTCGCCGAAACCCCCGCGTAGACTGCCTGCGCCGCGCCGAGCACCCTCCGTACAGCCGTGCAGGACGCGGCCTCAACCACGAGGACCGCGCAGTGCACTTCCAACCACCGGCCGCGCCCATCGCAAGCCCAGGCCCCCGACAAGGCCCAGAAAGGCGGCCAGTAGCGCGAGCCCCACGCGCCGCGCGACGCTCACGCCACTGCTACGGGCAGGCCGATTGTTACCCCCCCCCAGCTCTTTCATCAGCCAGGCTCGGTGCGCACGCACCGGCGTCACTTCGACGGCGCTTCCGCAGATCACCCCATCGGTACCGTGCATGACCCCTGCGACGCGCACGACACCGCCGCGCTCAACGAGCACCGGACCACCCGAATCGCCTCGACACGCCGTGGCCGTCGCACTTCCAGCTTCGATGCTGTCCGGCGCCGCGCGCACCACCGTCGTATTGACGACGCGCAGGCGCGCCGCCTCCCGAGCCAGCGGGCCCGACAAACCAAACCCGGCCAGCAACACGGGGTCGCCTTTGGCGAAGTCCGGACCATCATCGAGCGTGATCGGCGCCGTCGCGCTCGTTAGGACACCCAATGGATGTGCGAGCACCCCTGTGCAGTCGCCGACTTGCACCACGGCGTCGAACACTGGCGACGACACCGGGTTACCACCTACGATCGCCAAAAGCCCCAGCGCGTTGAGACCGCTTGGCGTCAGGC
>JADGRG010000372.1 GCA_017881145.1 Sandaracinaceae bacterium
CAGAAGACCGCAGAAGCCTTGAAGCGCAGCATACTCGCGGCGTTCAAGGAGCAGCGCTACGCGGCGATCGTCTTGCATGGAGAGGCTCGCTCTGGGGTTGGGGCATGCCGGCAGATTGCCAGAAGGCCTCCACCTCGGCGAGCGTTCGACACGGACGCGCCTTGGGCAGGCTGCGCAGGAACACTTTGCCGTAGCCCTTGCTCGACACCCGGCCGTCGAGCAACGCCACGATTCCGCGATCGCTCTGGCTGCGGATGAGGCGCCCGAAGCCTTGCTTGAGCGCGAGCGCCGCAGCGGGCACGAGGTATTTCATGAAAGGCTCGACGCCGCGCTCCTTCAGCTTTGCGCAGCGAGCTTGCACCAGCGGATCGCTGGGCACATCGAAGGGCAGCTTGTCGATGATCACCAGTCGCAGCGCATGGCCCGGCACGTCCACGCCTTGCCAGAAGCTCGCGGTCGCGAAGAGCACGGCGTTGCCGTCGTCGCGGAAGCTCTGCAAGAGCGCGTGGTTGGGTGCATCGCCTTGCACGAGCACGGTCTGCGCAAGTCGGGGACGCAGGCGTTCGGCCAGCTCCTGCATCGCGCGCACTGACGTGCAGAGCACGAAAGCGCCGCCGCCAGTCAGCCGAACCAGCGCGTCGATTTCATCTGCAGCGCGTTCGAAGAAGGGTGGCTCGCGCGGATCACCGAGCGCCGTCGGCAGGTAGAGTGCGGCTTGGTTCTCGTAGTCGAAGGGCGAAGCCAGCATGACTTCGTCCACCTCGAAATCGATGCCGAGGCGCGTCTTGACGTAGTCGAAGGAGCCCGAGGCCGAGAGCGTCGCGCTGGTCAGCACCACCGCAGAGCCGCGAATATACAACCCCTCACGCAGGATCTCGCCCACCTCGATCGGGCTGGCGCCGATGCCGACGCTGCGCCCACGGGCCAGCGTCCAGCTCACTTGCTCGCCCGTGCCGCCCTCGGCGATGACCGCGATGTCGCTGCGCACTTGCTCGGCGCGCCGAGCGATCTGCGCCAGCGTTTCGTGGTCACTCGCCTGGCGTTTGCAGAAGCTCGAAAGCGCATCGAGCGCGTTGTCGAGCGCGAACATCGGCTCCTGCAGCCTCGACGCAAAGGTCTCGGGCAAGAGTGGCACCCGGCCGCTCTCACCGGTCCTGGGGCGAGGCAAGGTCGAAAAGAAGCTCGCGGCAGTCAAGCCCACCGCAGAGACCATGCGCTGCGCTTCCCCGAGCAGGCGTGCCGCGGAAAGTGCCCGCTGCGCGTCGCGCGTGAGTACCTCGAGCTTGGTCGTCGAGACCGACACACCGAAGAACTCGGTTGCAACGTCTTCGATCAGATGGGCCTCGTCGAAGATCACCGCCTCGTGCTCGGGGATCACCCCGCCACCGTGCGGCCCGCGCATGGCGAGATCGGCGAAGAAGAGATGGTGATTGACCACCACCAGCTGCGCCCGCTCTGCCTCTTTGCGCATGCGCGTCACGAAGCATTCGTCGTAGTGCCGGCATCTGGGCCCGATCCGGGTGTCCGAACCGCTCTGCACCTCGTGCCAGATCGCGGCACCCTCGCTGAGCTCGCTGAGCTCGGCGCGGTCGCCCGTGGTGGTGGTTTCCCGCCAGGCTTCGAGCATCGGCAAGTGGCGTCCGAGTGGTGAGGCGACGGAGGCGGCGCTGACTCGCAACTCTTCGTAGCGGCGCAGGCAGAGGTAGTTGCCGAGGCCCTTCATGCAAGCGACCGAGAGCGGTCGCCCCAGGAGCTGCTCGATCAGCGGCAGGTCGTGCTGCATGATCTGGTCCTGCAACGTTTTGGTGCCGGTCGAGATCACCACCTTCTTGCCGCTCAAGATGGCCGGCAGAAGGTAGGCCAACGTCTTGCCGGTGCCGGTGCCGGCTTCGACCAAGAGCGTGCCTTTTTGCTCGAGCGTCTGCGCCACCGAGCGGGCCATGTCGAGCTGCGCCTGTCGCGGCTCGTAGCCGGACATGTTGCGCGCGAAAAGCCCCCCGGGGCCGAGCCAACCCTCGACGCTCATGGGTTGCTTCGATAACCGTAGCGCTCGGGCTGCCGGAAGCCGCGGGTAGGGTTGCGTCCCGACCGCAGCCACGTGATCAGCCAGAGCCCGGCGACGAAGCCACCGATATGCGCGAAGAAAGCCACGCCGCCACCGCCAGCAGCGCCGAGCTGTAGCGAGCCGAGGCCCAAGAAGAGCTGCAGCGCAAACCAGATCACGATGAAGAAAGCAGCCGGCAACTCGCGCACCGTGAAGAAGATGAAGATCGGGATCAGTGTGACGATGCGCGCACGCGGGAAGAGCCGCATGTACGCGGCTAGCACGCCGGCGATCGCGCCGGACGCGCCGACCATGGGCAGTGGGCTGTGTGGATCGATGCCCACTTGCGCGGCCGCCGCCGCCACGCCGCAGAGCAAGTAGAAGAGCAGAAAGCGCGGCTTGCCGAGCGCATCCTCGATGTTGTCGCCGAAGATGTAGAGCGACCACATGTTTGCGATCAGGTGCAGCCAGCTGCCGTGGATGAACATACTGGTGAATGGCGTGATGAACGAGCCGACGTGCTGGTGTCCGCTGATCATCGCGGGCACCAGCCCGTAGCGCTGCACGAAGAGCTGCATGCCGGGCTGCGAGAGCGACGCCTGATAGACAAACACCGCCGTGTTCACCGCGATCAGCAGGTAGGTCAGCACCGGTGTCGAGTGAGTCGGGTTTCTGTCGCGCAGCGGGATCACGCCGTCAACGTAGGAGCGGCTAGCACCCGCGTCAAACGCCAAGCGATCGAGTTGCTGTCGGGGCTTGCCGCATGCGGCAGTTGCGGTGCGCTCATAGCGGCGTCACGCCAACGCCTAAA
>JADGRG010000373.1 GCA_017881145.1 Sandaracinaceae bacterium
GCGCGAGGATCTCCTCGACCGCCAGCCCATCCGCCACCATGTCGATCACAGTCGACACAGGAATGCGCAGCCCGCGAATGCACGGAGCGCCACCCATCTGATCGCTGCGGATTGTGATGCGCGGGAAGGGCATGAGTTGATGAACAGCTTAGCACGGGGTTCTGTGTCCGTGGAGAGGTGGCAGCCCCGAGATTTCTTCCGTTGTTACGAGCGCTTGAGCCGGACGACCGAGGTTCACATGGTTGCTACGCGGTCGGTGCCCGATTTGTGGCCGAGTCACATCGCGATTCGCGGGATACTTGCTCAGCGGATGCGCTAGCGCGGGGGAACATGGACACGTCGTCACCAGGCGATTTGAAGGCGATTCTGCACTCCAAGCGAGCCGCCCTCTACTATCTACAGCACTGCCGGGTGCTCGTGAACGGTGGGCGGGTCGAGTACGTTACGGACGAAGGGTCGCAGTCTCGGTACTGGAACATCCCTATCGCGAACACAACGACTCTTCTGCTCGGAACTGGGACGTCGATCACTCAAGCCGCAATGCGGGAACTCGCCAAAGCCGGGGTACTTGTCGGCTTCTGCGGCGGGGGCGGGACCCCTCTATTCAGCGCTAACGAAGTCGACATCGATGTCGCGTGGCTCACTCCACAAAGCGAGTACCGGCCAACGGAACACCTGCAGAAGTGGGTGCGATTCTGGTTTGACGACAACTTGCGGCTGGCAGCGGCGAAATCGTTTCAGCGCATGCGCCTTCAGCGAATTCGACTCGCATGGCTCACCTACCGCCCGTTCCTCGACGGGGGCTTTGACGTCAGCGGATCCAACCTCGACTCCGTCCTGCGGGCGTCAGAAGCGAATGTCGAGAGCGTGCCGAATAACGTTGAGCTCCTCACGGAGGAGGCGCGCCTCAGCAAGCAGCTGTACAAGGTTGCGGCGAGGGCAGTCGCGTACGGCGACTTCACTCGCGCCAAGAGGGGCTCCGGCGCGGATCCCGCCAATCGCTTTCTCGATCACGGCAACTACCTGGCCTATGGCCTGGCGGCGACGGCAACCTGGGTCCTTGGGCTCCCCCACGGATTGTCTGTCATGCACGGCAAGACGCGTCGCGGTGGCCTGGTGTTCGATGTGGCCGATCTCGTTAAGGACGCTCTCGTCTTGCCGCAAGCCTTCATCTCGGCGGCGCGAGGTGACGAAGATCAAGACTTCCGAGTTGCCTGCCTCGAGAACTTCACGAGCACGGAGTCGCTCGACTTCATGATCGACACGATCAAGCAGACTGCCGCATCGATCGGGACCGCACCGTGAATGTCTTGTTGATCTCCCAGTGCGAGAAACGGGCGCGGACCGAGTCGTGTCGCATCCTCGATCAGTTCGCCGAGCGACGGGGAGAGCGCGCTTGGCAGACGCCGATTACGCAGGTCGGCCTCGACACGTTGCGCAAGATGTTGAAGAAGACGGCCCGCAAGAATACAGCTGTGGCGTGTCACTGGATCCGCGGACACGATCGCAGTGAACTCCTGTGGATCGTGGGCGATGCGCGTCGCTTCAACGAGCGCGGCGCCGTGCCCACGAACACCACGAGTCGGGACGTCCTTCGGTCGCAGGACGAGAACGCCTGGCACAGCGCCGAAGATATCCAGCTGCTGGCGACTCTGGCATCGCTCTTTCACGATTTCGGGAAGGCGAGTCGGGCATTTCAGGAAAAGCTCAAATCAAGAGTGCCGCACGCCGACGCCTATCGGCACGAGTGGGTGTCGCTTCGCCTCTTCGAAGCCTTTGTCGGTCCTGGCGAAAGCACCGACACGGGTTGGCTAGAGCGGCTCGCGCGGTGTGACGCACTCGCAACCAGTCTGTGTCTCGAACGCGTGCGCAGGGACGACATGAATGGTCCTGATTCGCCATTCCGAACCGGGAGGCTTCCTCCACTCGCACAAGTGGTGGGCTGGCTGATCGTGACGCACCACCGACTGCCGGTTCTTCGCCACGAGCCGTTCAATGCGCTTGGGCTAAATCATCTTCTGGCTCCGGTTCTTGCGAAGTGGAACGACGCGCGGGCCGACGCACTCGCGGAGGAGAAGCGTGCCTGCTGGGATTTCCCTCAGGGGCTGCCGTTCGACAGCCAGACCTGGCGCTCGCGAGCCCAGCGTTGCGCACAAGCGATGCTGGCGCGCCCTGGCTTCGCTGGCGACGGGGCTCGGCTGCTCGATGACCCCTATGTCATGCACATCTCTCGTCTGGCGCTCATGCTGGCGGACCATCACTACTCGAGCCGAGAGAGCGAGCCACGTTATGGCGACCCGGCTTTTCCGCTTTTCGCAAACACGGACCGCACCGGGCAGCTCAAACAGCGACTGGACGAGCACCTTGCAGGCGTCGCATCTCACGCTCGACGCGTCGTGCGCGCACTGCCCCGGCTAGAGCACGATCTTCCGCGTATCGCTCGGTGCAAGAGCTTTCAGAAGCGCTCCGAAGACGCACGCTTTCGCTGGCAAGACTGGGCCTACGACCTGGCGACCTCGCTTCGAGAGCAGTCGGCCGAGCATGGCTTCTTCGGAATCAACATGGCCTCAACCGGTTGCGGCAAGACGCTCGCCAACGGTCGCATCCTCTACGGCCTTTCCAATCGGCAGCGAGGCGCACGCTTCACGGTCGCGCTCGGCCTGAGAACGCTTACGCTGCAGACCGGAGCAGCGTATCGAACTCGGCTCGGGCTCGGGGACGACGATCTCGCTGTGCTCGTTGGAGGCGGCGCTGTTCGTGAGCTCTTCGAGCTACGTAACAGCGAGGCAACGCTAGCGTCTTCCGGCAGTGAGTCGGCCGAAGGTCTGCTACCCGAGGACAGCCACGTCCACTTTGAAGGCAGCCTCGCGGACGGCCCTCTGAAGCAGTGGCTCGGGTCAAATCCAGACGCAACCAAACTCCTACAAGCTCCGGTTCTCGCGTGCACGATCGACCATCTCGTGCCGGCCACCGAGTGTCTTCGCGGTGGGCATCAGATCGGGCCCATGCTCCGCCTGATGACGTCGGACCTCGTGCTCGACGAACCTGACGATTTCGACCTGAACGATTTGCCGGCCTTAAGCCGACTTGTGCACTGGTCCGGCATGCTCGGAAGCCGTGTGCTGCTCTCGTCTGCGACCCTGCCACCAGCTCTGGTCGAGGGGTTGTTCGAGGCGTACCTGGCTGGTCGTGAGGTGTTTCAGAGAAACCGCGGAGTTCCCGGTCAGTCACTGGCGGTTCCTTGCGCGTGGTTCGATGAATTTCACTGCGAAGCTCTCCCGTGCGCGGGTGCCGCAGATTTCCGGACAAATCATGGAACGTTCGTAGACGAGCGACTCGAGCGGCTTCGCAAGTCCGACACGCGTCGTCGCGCGAGGATCGTCCCGATCACGAGTTTGAAGACCGATCGCGCGAGTGTATGTAACGCCTTCGCGGCGCGTATCCCCGAGTGGCTTTCGGAGCTTCACCTCAACCACCACACGCTGGATGCGAGGACCGGGAAACGCGTCAGCTTCGGTCTCGTGCGGATGGCGAACATCGAGCCGCTCATCTCCGTGGCCGAGGCGCTCTACGCCCAGGGCGCGCCGCCAGAGATGCGCATCCATCTCTGCGTGTACCACGCGCGCCACCCCCTGCTGATGCGCTCGGCCATCGAGCATGTGCTCGACACCACGCTCCAAAGAAGCAATGAGCTTGCAGTCTTCGACAACGCGGGCGTGCGCAAGCTGCTCGACACACGGGCCGAGCCCGATCACCTGTTCGTCGTCCTAGCTTCGCCCGTCGCAGAGGTTGGCCGCGATCACGACTATGATTGGGCAGTGGTCGAGCCGTCTTCGATGCGCTCGATTATCCAGCTCGCGGGACGCGTGCGGCGCCATCGCGCGGGCCCGTGCGCCAAAGACAACCTGCTGCTGCTCAATCGCAACATGAAAGCGCTACAGGGCAAGCGCCCCGCCTACTTCAGACCGGGCTTCGAGGACGAGAGTTTCAAGCTGAAGACGTCGGTGCTTGAGGAGCTGCTCGCTCCGGACCAACTCGCGCCCCTGGACGCCGGGCCACGCATTCGCGAGCGAGCGCAGCTCCACGCGGAGGCGAACCTGGTCGATCTCGAACACCAGCGCCTCCGTACGCTTATGCTAGCCGCGGGCACCCGAACGGCGGCATACACGGTCCCCGACTGGTGGAAGACGCGCGCGTCGCTCATCGGTCAGCTCCAGCACAGCCAGCGTTTTCGTATGGGACCTCCGACCGAGACGTTTGCACTCGTTCCGCAGGAAGACGACGAATCGAAGCTCGACTTCGTTCGCCGTGACGACGATACGTGGACCGTCGTCAACTCGTTGTACAGCACAGTCTCCCTCAGCTGTGGCCCTCGGATCGAACCTTGGGGGCCGGCGGACTTTCTGGAAGCGTTGAGCGAGCTCGCCGAGCAGCTTGACATCGACCTCGATCGCTGCGCACGCCGGTACGGCACGGTGCAGCTTCGGAAAGAAACGCAAGGGTGGGGCTACCACTCTGCGCTGGGCTTCAAGGCAGTGTCATGAAGGCGTGACCTCAGGCGTGCACACTTCGGAGAGCTGGCCTCTCGAACTGACGGAGCATCCATGGAAACTGCCAATCAGTCTGACAAGCGCAAGATCCGCGAGCTCATCCAAGAGTTCATCAACGGCCGCCTGCAAGCCAAGCTCAAGAAGCTCGAGCCCGACGAGGTTCAGAAGCGAGCTGAGTTCGAGAGCAAACATGGCTGGAGTGTTTGGCTCAAGGACGCGGCC
>JADGRG010000374.1 GCA_017881145.1 Sandaracinaceae bacterium
GCCGTCGATCGGCAGACCTAGCGCGTTCACCACGCGGCCAGCCATGGCATCGCCGACGGGTACGTCGAAGATGCGGCCGGTGCGCTTGACGGTGTCGCCCTCGCGAATCTGCGAGTCCGAGCCCATCAGTGCGACGCCCACGCTGTCGGCGTCGAGGTTCAGCACCATGCCCATGAGCTGGCCCGGGAACTCGAGCAGCTCACCCGCCATCGCCTTGTCCAGACCGTAGACGCGGGCGATACCGTCGCCCACCGTCAGCACGGTTCCGGTCTCCATGACCTCGACCGTCTTGTCGTAAGACGCGATCTGCTTCTGGATGATCCTGGTGATCTCTTCAGCGCGAAGCTGCATCGGCTACCTCTCTCGTGTACGTGAGGCCGTCTTCGACGGCCGTGCAAGTGGGCGTGTCTACCCGAAAACCTGAAACCTTATGACCTAACGGTTGAGCTCGTCCCGGAGTTGCTGCAGCCGGTGCTTGACGCTACCGTCGTAAACCTGATCCGCGATACGCGTCACGACCCCGCCGATGATCGACGGGTCGACTTTGCGCGTGATGTTGACCTGCTTGCCGGTGACGCGCTCCAGGGTCTTCTGCAGCTCGCTGAAGAAGGCGTCGGGCAGCTCGGTGGCGGTGACCACCTCGGCGCGCACGCGGCCGCTGCGCTCTTCGGCCAAGGCCTGAAACGACTCCACGATCTCCGGCAGCGAGCCCAACCGTCCGCGGTCGGCGATGAGCAAGAGAGCATTGCGCACCAGCGGGTCCATGCCGCTGGCCTGCGCGATCTCACGCAGGATCACGCGGCGCGTCGCGACGTTGACGCTGGGGTTTTCGAATGCAGCGCGAAGATCGCGGCTGTCTTTCCAGCTGGCGGCGAAAGCCTGTAGGTCGGCTGCGACCTTCTCGATGTTGCCGGCCTCGGTCGCGAGGTTGAGGAGCGCTCCGGCGTAGCGCCTACCGAGGATACCTACGGTCACGCGCGCTTCTCCATGCCCGCTTTCGCGAGCTCTCGTGCAAACGCTTCAGCCAAGCGACTCTGGTCGTCGGCACTGGCAGCCGCTCGCACCGCGCGCTCGGCTGCAGCCACCGCCGCATCCACCACTTCGCGACGCAGCTGGCCTTCGATCTGCTCGGCCTGCACTGCGATCTGCGCCTGGGTCTCGGCGCGCATTCGCTTGGCGCTCTCCTGGGCATCGGCCACGATCCGCGCCTTGTCGGCTTCGGCAGCCTTGGCGATGTCCGTGCGCAGCTTGTCGAGCTCCTGGTCGAGCGTCTTCATGCGTTCGCTGTATTCGACGAACACCGCCTCGGCCTTCTGCTTCATCTCGGCCGCTTCGGCGATGCCCTTTTCGACCTCGCGACGACGCCCATCCAAGAACGCCTGCAAGGGCTTCTTGCTCATGCGGCGGATCAGATAGACCAGCAAAGAGAAGTTGAGCACCGCGCCCCAGAACGAGAGGGTCTCGTGCTTGGCTTCGGCCTTCTCCTCGTCGCTGGCGCCCTCGCCCACATCGGCGAGCAGGATCCGCTTGAAGCTGAGGCTGGCGTGTTCACCAGCATGCTCGCCATGCGCAGCCCCTTCGGCGAACGACACGGTCGGCACGGCGAAGAGGCACAAAGCCAACAATGCAGCGCGCAATCTCACAGCACGCTCCTTCCGAGCAGCTTGCTGCTGATCTCACGGGCAAGTGCAGGCACATCCTTGAGCAGACGCTCGCGCACCGCTGCGGTGTCCCGGTCGAGCTGATCTTTGGCCGCCTTCTGGGTTGCGACCGTTTCGTGGCGAGCCTTTTCGGTCAGCTCACGGGCCAGCTTCTGGGCCTCGACCCGCAGCTTTTCGCGATCGTCGCCGGCCGCGGCACGAACCTTGCGAAGCTCACCCTCGAAGTGAGCGCGCTTCTCCGCCACTTCCTCTTCCATGCGCTTGGCTTCTTCCCGGGCCCCCGCCGTCGCCTGTAGGCGGGCGTCGAAGAGCCTCATCACGGGCGTGAAAACCAAGCCCTTGAGGATGAAGAAAGCGGTGAAGAAGATTGCGAGCTGAACCAAGAGCGTGGCGTCCAGGTCGATCACCGACCCACCGGACAAAATCACGCCCAATGCGACTGAGGAGAGCATGTTGTCTTCCTCGCTCGGACCACGAGCCAAGTGCGAACCCATGTGCGAACCCAGGCGCGGACGCGAGCGGACGCGAGCGGACCAAGCGTAGCTCAGCATTCGAAACGGCTTTAACCAGCAGCCATGCCAAGCGGTTTAGGCGCGCGCTGATTAGCAGCGGGGCCGCGCTGAGTCAAGCTGTGATGCGCCTTCCGAAGTCGGGGCCGGGACCTGAAGCGGCGGGCACTCGCTGCGCTCGGGTCAGGTCGCCGATCGCGGAAAAGGATTGGCGCGCAGCGGCGCGTCGAGCTGTCACCACCCCAGCGGCTCGCGCCTGCGCAGGCACTTCGGTCGCGTCAGCGGGCGCCCAACGTGCAGCAGACCCGCAGACCCAAAGGACAGAACCAGCATCGAACGCCATCAAGCCAGCCCGACGCGGCCGGCCTCCCGATACGCCGCAGTGAGAGAAGGCAGCGCCACAGCACGCGGATTCCACGCTGCGACCGCTTGGCGGATAGTTGCAGCCTCGACCGCCCCGTCAGCCCACAGCGCCCGATCAGCCGGGTCATCCTTCAACGAACGCGACTCGTCGACTCCGGGCTGCTCGCATAGGTACGCCAGCCACGTCTCGACGCTCCATGTCGGGACGAAGACTGCGATCGGATCGGCCGGGCCTATCTTTGGAACATCGAGCGCATCGAGCTCGGCACCGAGTTCTCGCAGACGGCCGTCCAAATCCCGATTGTCGCCATCGATCACGACCAAGAGGCCTAAGTTCTGTTGGAAGTTCTTCGATCGACAGAGGCGTACCGCATGCGGATATCGGTGCCTAACCCAGGCTGACGCGGCGCCTTTCCCATTTGGTGCTCTTTCCACCGAGAGCACCTGGACGCCATAACGCTCGCACAAACGACGCACAAACCGGTCGGTCCGGCGATCCTCGCAGAGAATCCTGAGCCGCTTCTGACTCATGCCCCATCCGCCGGTCCGAGCTTTACCAGTTCGTATGCCGTTTCGCCTACGTCACGGTCGGGCTCCATCTTTTCGATTCGCGTGTGCCCCGAGGTCTTGTCGCGCCACATGCGCCATACCGCGTCGGCAGCCATATAGTCGATGGACTCCGGATGATGAGAGACGACTAGCAGCTGGCACTTCCGCTCTGCCAGCATATCTGCGACGGAGCGGAGCCACGGTTGGATCTCACCCGGGCTAAGGTAATTTTCACACTCGTCCAGTGCAACCAAGTCCGCTTTCACGAAATCAAACCGAAACGCACCGTAAAGGGCGATCAGAAGGCGCTGCCCGTCGGACAGTTTGGCCCAGGTCAGCTCGTGAGTGGTGTTGCCAAACGTAAATCGCACGCGCAGATCCTTGATCTCCGCAGAGATCGGCTCCAGGCGAAGCACCGAAAACCCAGTGATTACTTGCTTGAGGTCAGCTCGAAGTGCTGCGGCCGCCTCCGGATCTTCCTGTACTCGCGCGCGATACCAGTTCGCAAAGTTGGAAAGATCTCGTTTAAGCAGATTCTGTTCTACGACAGCCGCGGCACCCAACCGACCCGGGTCTGGCTTGATCGCGCAGATCAATGAAATAGACTTTCGGAACGCTATCGTTCTTCGGTTATCGGGTCGCTCCTCGAGTGAGCCGAGAAACGAGCATCGACGATCGAAGGGGATCGTCGTCCGAGGCTCCGACGCAGGCTGGTCCCCGAAGAGCTCGACCTTGCTATCCGCGGAGCGATAGAGGAGCGCGCCGCCTGCAAACAACTGCTCACTGATAGAACCGAGCGCACCCGGTTCACCCTTGTATGTCAATCGGTACCGGAAAGACTCCCCTTCGTGATCTAGGTCGACCTCGATCGTTTGCTCTGCTTCGTGCAGCCACTCTGTTCGAGTCGAGGGAAACCCCGTCTCTTCGTAGAGTCGCCCCTTGACGACGACGTCCTGCAACAGCCATAGGA
>JADGRG010000375.1 GCA_017881145.1 Sandaracinaceae bacterium
CCACCGCTCGCGCGATCTCGGCGCCGTATTCGAGCTGCAACTTGCGCATCGATTCCGGTGAGCCGTCAAAGCCCGAGATGTTGGCCAAGAGCACGCAGGGACGCACGCCGCTGGCAGCGTTGATGGCACGCGCCACCTTCTTGCTCGATTGCGGAAAGAGCGTTCCGCCGTTCCACTCCTCGGGTCCATCCGAGGGGCGATAGCCCATGCGCGGCACGTTCTGGCTCTCGATGCCCAGCACGCACACCGGATAGCCACCGAGGTGCGCATCCCAGACGATGGCGGTTTCTGCGCCGACGTGGTGCGCCCAGCGCTCCAGGTGCCCGCCGTCGGTGTCGATCACGCCTTGCATCAGCGCGCGCATCGCGAACATGCGCTTGCGACCTGGGTTGGTCTTCGGGTCGAGAATCTCGCCGATGGTCTTGAAGGCCTGCGGCCCGACTTTTCCGTCGTTGTAGGGGAACGCCGTGACGTCGCGGTCTGGGCTGTCCTGCGACGCGAGCATGCGCGGGCCCTGCTCGCCCGGCACGACGTAGGTGTATTCGTAGTGGTCGAAGAGGATCTTGTAAGCAGACGCCAGATCCGGTGCGAAGTACTGGGCTTCGCCGTTCGGACCCATCACACGCTCGTGACCACCGATCGCGACTTCGTCCTCGGCGGACACCGAGCCGGAGACCGCGAGCGCAGCGCTACCGGTGAGGACCATCGACGCGGTCGGCGTCATGATCAGGCAACCGCGGGTGTGCATGAGCATGGTGGCGAGCGAATCCCAGTAGCTCTGCGCGCCGACGTTGATGCCGGTCACGACGCAGTGGATGACGCCGCCGGTCTGCGTGAAGGTCACGATGCGACGGACCACGCGTGCGATCGCGTCCATGGGCTCGGTGCCGCTGTCCATGGCGAGCTTCGCGCCAGCAGACACGGGCAACAATTCCACCGGAATCGAGAGCTTCTCGGCGAGATCGATGGCGGCGTAGATGCGGTCGCACTCGGGTGTAGCGAGTGAGCCCATGCCCATGGTCGGATCGGAAAGCACGAGCACGCGCTTCATGCCCTCGGGGATCTTCTTGGTGAGCGTGCTGACCACGCCAAACACGATGGACGTAGTGTTCTTGCCCGGCTCACGACCGGCTACGCTGATTGCGATCGGCTCCTTGCTCTTTGAATCGAGGTCGTATTCCTCGAAGGTGCCGACCGGCAGCACCGGACGTGTATCTGCGCTCTGCGTGGACTCGAGCGCGTTTTCCGAAGCCTCGTTGCCCTGCGTGAGCATGCGCACGATCTCGTAGGGATAGACGAGCTCGCGGCGCCGACACGCCGCAACTTTTCGCTCGTAGGGCGACCCGGGAACCAGCGGGACCTTGCGGGGCTTGCGCCACACCATGTCGAGGCGCGAGCTGGCGAGGTCGGAGAACACCAGCTCGACCTGACGAGCTTCCGCCTCCGTGCGGTCGGGGCTGGTCAGCCGCAGACGCACGATGGTCTTCTCTAGACCCAAGTAGCGTGTGGTCGGCAAGAGCTGACGCGCGATGCGCTGGGCAGCCGCGCCGTCGATCTCCATGTCGTGCTGCAAGTGCATCACCAGGCGATTCCACTGCAGGTCGCGGCGCGGATCGCGAATGCCGAGATTCAAGCGCAGCGTGCGCGTGGCTTCCTGGAAGGCGCGCTCGAACACTGGCACGAAGTCGTCGACACTCTTGCTCTCCTCGGCGGGACGACCGCGCACGTCGGCGAGCACGAAGAGTCGCTCGTCCTTCGGATCTTGCTTGGCCTTGGCGAGGAAGCAGTAGACGTCGTCCGAGCCC
Source organism: Sandaracinaceae bacterium (assembly GCA_017881145.1). Lineage (GTDB taxonomy): Bacteria > Myxococcota_A > Polyangia > Polyangiales > JAFGIB01 > JADGRF01. Next base: position 1,806 of record JADGRG010000375.1, read on the forward strand.
CACAGGCGCTCGAGCTCGAAGTTCACGTAGCGCACGAGATCGACACGATCGGCAGCCTCCGGATGCAGGCCGTGCAACGCAGTGCGCGTCACGCCCGAAGCATGGGTCTGCAGCGTCTCGTGGTGCATGACGCCGTCCGGCGTGATCAGCGTGAGCGTCAAGCGCGCGGCAGGTAGCACGCCAGCCACCACGCGGGTGGCCTCGGCAAGCGCAGCCTCGCGCCCCGCCTCGTCAGCGACCAAGGTGATGAGCTCGATGGCATGCGTCTGCCCGGCGCGCGAAAGCTCGACCAACGCGCGCGTGCCGCGATCGACCTCGCCCTGCGCGGCGAAAAGCCCGAGCACCACGCCATCGCTAAAGCGGAGACGATCGATGGTATAGCCACCGGACGTCTCGGATACGTGCGAGGCGGGCTGCTTCGGTGCGTAGAGTCGGCGCAGCACGGCGGAAACCGCCATCGCACGCCGCGCACGATCCTGGTCGTGGAGCCAGCTCGCCACGCGATCGAAGAGCGTCTCAGGTGCCGTCGAGAGCTCGACCAGCACGCTCGCCGGTGGCGATGCGGGTGCAGTCTGGGTCTCGGCTGCAAGCAGCCAGGTTTCCAGGCGACGCGTGGTCTGCTCGGCGTAACGCAGCAGATCCGGACGCTGAAAGATCCGGTAGTGGGCTTCGAGCGCGTTGTCGGCAAGCGCGTTGCTGACCATGTCGCGTAGGTTCGCGATCCGCAGCAGAGCATCGGCCAGCTCTTCGTCACCCGAGACGTCCACGCCCAGATCGACCAACGCGATCAGGCGGCGCAGCGCGGCCATCGCGAGGCGACGGCGTGGCTCGGGGTCACGCTGACACGCGAACATTCGGAAGATGGCTTTCTCCAGCTCATCCTTGTGTTCGAGGCTGGTCACGCCGTAGTGGCCGAGGGCGGCCTTGAGCATGTCCAGGAAGTCCTGTGCTACGCCCGTACCTTGCGAACGCATGCGGCGGAGATAGCCGCGGAAGCGCGCGTTGTTGCTCGGACCGAGCTCGCCAGCCTCCGAGACCGGCCGGGCACGGGA
>JADGRG010000376.1 GCA_017881145.1 Sandaracinaceae bacterium
AAGATTTTTGCAAGAGTTGTGAGTGGTTAGCGGGTGAGTCGACAAGGGTAGCAGGGTGAGCCCGAAGCGCGTGGCACGCCCGAATGGCGTCCTAGCCGAGCCCCGACTTCAGATCCCGACGCGGATCGCGGTCAGCTCGCCCACGACGCTGCCGACACACCCGCCAATAACCAGCCAGAGTTCTTGGAAATGCCGGCCAGCGTCTGCGCGAGTCGCAGCGACGGAAAGCCAATCCGCCCACGGCTTGCCCCAGGCTTCGTAGAAGTGCCTGCGGGGTACGTCGTGCGCAACCAGGACACGGCGACCCGGGTCAGTCTCCCAAGGCAGCCTCGCAATCTTCTTCGTGATCGCGGCTTCAATCGACGCGATGTAGCCATCCACGGTGAAGTGGTGGCCACCCGAGATGATCACCAGTGGCGCGGCCCGCCCGTCTGATCTCCTGATGTCATTCGGCGGACAACGGCAGATATGGACCCAGTCCGCCACCGCTCCGAGCGCCGGGTATGCTCGTGTGTCGACGCGACGAAGTAGTCCCGGCACGTGTTTCGGGAGCGATGTCGGAACAGCATCCGCACACGGTGCGATGGCCTGCCGCTGTGCCACGACATCCTGAGCAAACAAGACGAGCGTTCGTGGTTGCGGCTCACGGTGTGCTGCATCCGGATTGCGCAGCAGTCGGTTTCGGGGATTCAGTCCACGCTCAGGTGGACAAGCGGCGGTCGCCACACCAGGTTGGTTCCTGGAGCCACATGGAAATCAACGGCATCGCCCACATCCAGCTTTCGGTGACCGACTTCGCAGCCAGTCGTGCGTTCTACGGCCGGCTCCTGCCGGCGCTCGGTATGCACGTGCAATACGACGAGCCAGGTCTCTTCTATTGCATCGGAGGCCGCACGGGATTGCTGATCACCGCCTGCGCCCCGGAGCTGCGCGAAGAGCGCTTCAACCAGCGTAGAGCCGGGCTTCATCACGTGTGCTTCCGCGCACGCGAGCGCGCAGACGTCGATGCGGTGCATGAGCTGGTGCGCGAGTTGGGCTGCGTGATCGCGCACGCGCCCGAGGAGGGTCCTTGGGCGAAGGGGTACTACTCGCTCCTCTTCGAGGATCCCGACGGCATTCGTCTCGAGATCAACCACGTGCCAGGCAAGGGCAACCTCGATCCAACGGTGCAGCTACCGCGCGGTCGTCCCGCCTGAGTCGAACGGCGCAGCGATCCAATCCGAGAGAATGCTGAGGTGTGCGGCGCATGCAGCTGATTGGTCAATACGACTCCCCCTTCGTTCGTAGAGTGGCGGTGGCCTTACACGAGTACGGGCTACCTTATGATCATCTGCCTTGGTCGGTGTGGGCCGAGGAAGCTCAGCTCGCGAAGCTGAGTCCGCTGCGGCGCGTGCCGGTGCTCGTGCTGGACGACGGCGACACCCTGATCGAAAGCTCTGCAATCCTGGATGCGCTGGATGAGCTCGTCCCGGTCGACCGCAGCCTCCTGCCCCGGAGCGGACCGGACCGTCGCTCTGCGCTGCAGGTGTGTGCGTTCGCGACCGGCGTAGCCGATAAGGCCGTGAGTCTGCTCTACGAGCACGTCTTGCGTGTGCCGGAGCAGCGCAACGAACGCTGGGCAAACCGCTGCGTGGCGCAGATCAGCGACACACTCGACCTGCTCGAACACAACCGAAGGGGCCGCAGTGGCCAGTGGTGGCTTGGTGAGTGTTTGAGTCATGCAGATATCGCAGTGGGTTGTGCGTTGCGCTTCACTCGCGAGGCTCACCCGCAGCGATCGTCGTGGAGCGCATGGCCAACGCTTGCGGCCCACGCGGCCGCCTGCGAGGCGCGGCCCACGTTCCAATGTGTCGTGCAGCCCTTGACGGTGCAGCTCTAAGCTGGCGGCACGCAGCGGCCGCACCGCGAACCTTGCGGGTCGACAGTTTTGGCGGTAGTTGGCTGGCTTGATGACCACCTTGGGCCACGTGCGCGAGAGCCGACCGGAGGACGACGGGCTGCTGGCTGGTCATTTCCACTCTATGTGGAGAGACAACGGCGTCGCCACCGAGCGAATCCGCGCCGACTGGGAGAGCCGAGCGCTCGCCTTCATCCGCGACGCGCGCCGCGAGCTCAAATTTCGGGCATTCGTTGCTGAGTCGGACGGCGGAGAGGTGATCGGCTCAGCGAGCTGCCAACTCTTCGCGGGGCTCTACCCGGACATTCTCGATTCCGCAGAGCGCCGTTACGGATACATCTGGGGCGTGTACGTCGAGCGCGACCAGCGGCGCCAAGGGGTCGCGCGCGGACTCACCGAAGCTGCAACGGCATACCTCAAGTCCATCGGATGCACGCATGCGTTACTCCACGCCTCGCCATCGGGACGCCCGGTTTACGCGGGTCTCGGCTTCGAGCCGACCAACGAAATGCGTCTGAGCCTCCTCGAGTAGCGCGTGGTCGCTGGCGCACCAGCTACACTCTTCGACCGAGCAGACCAGCCATGCCCAACACGAAAGCCCGCATCGGTATCCTCACCATCAGCGACCGAGCTAGTGCCGGCGTCTACGAAGATCGCGGTGGTCCTGCGATCGCCGACACTCTTGGCGCGTATCTCACCAGCCCGTGGGAAGCGCTGCGGCGCACCATTCCGGACGAGCAAGAACAGATCGAGCGCGCCATCTGCGAGTTGGTGGATCGTGACGGCTGCTCGCTGGTGGTGACCACTGGCGGCACTGGACCGTCACCGCGCGATGTCACACCCGAGGCCACGACGGCCGTGTGTTCGCGCCTACTGCCTGGCTTCGGCGAGTTGATGCGCACCGCCAGCCTGCGCGAGGTTCCGACCGCGATCCTCTCTCGCCAGATCGCTGGCCTGCGCGGCACCAGCCTGATCATCAACCTGCCCGGCAAACCCAGCGCGATTCGCACCTGCCTGGATGCGGTCTTCCCCGCGGTGCCCTACTGCCTCGACCTGATTGGCGGCGCGCGCCTCGAGACGGACCCCAACGTGCTCAAAGCGTTCCGCCCCCGCACCTGAGTTGTGCGTGGCACGATCGCGTGGAGCGCGGTCCAGCCATGCTGCGTCGGCGCGTGGGCATCACCGAGTTCCGCGCTCGGTCCGACGGCTCGTAGACGTGAGGCTGTCCGTTGATCTTGCGGGGCGTGTGTCGCCACGCTTCCTCACTTGGTCGCTAGCGCGACCCCGTCCGTCATCAACTCGTGGCTTGCGTCGCGCCGTCCAGCGGCGGTAGCGGCGCACCGAGCGCATCGCAGACCACGCGCAAGAGGCTCTCTTCGTCGTCGGTGATGCGCTGGTCGGCCATCACGGTGTAGGCACAGGCGTCGACTACGCGCGCTCCGAGCTGCGGCGAGAGCGCACCGAGCTCGATCAGCGCGACACCCAGGCCCGAGAGCAGCCGCGGATTCGGTGGAAGCAGTGTCACTTGCAGGTCTGGCAGCCGCGATGCGCCCTCTGCAAATGCCTTGTTTGCGCCGCTGCCATCGAAGTCCCCCGCATGCGCCAAGAGCGAGAGCAAGAGCTCCAGCTCGTTGCGGACCGAGGCCAGCGTGCGATGTCGAATCCGCGAGCGAGCCTGGGCACCGTCTCTGTCTTCGAGGCGCGTTCGCAAGGTGTGGCCGAGCACACTCTCGAAAATCGACAGCGCTTCATCGGCGTCCATCAACGCCTGCACTGTCCGCGAGAAGACCGCTCGCTGATCACGCGAAAGCTCACGCAACGCTGGCGCGCAGATCGCTACCAGCGGTAGGCGATCGCGTCGTGCCAGCACTCGCACTTGCAGCTCCATGCGCAGTGTCTCCACGTGCAAGTGCGCTCCGGCCAGAGCATCGAGCTGCGCGCGCTGCGCCTTGCGAACCTCGGCGTCGCTGTCGAGCAGGAGCGCATATACGATCGCGCTGGCCGAGAACGGGCTCTGTGCGGCCTGCCGCAGCTGGGGGGACAGCGCGGCGAGCAGTCGCTTGCTCTCGTTGAGGGTTGCGACAGAGCGGACACCGACGCGGCCCACCACGTCTTGCGCGCAGGCCGGGGTGCTAGAAAGCGCTGCGACAGGGACAGAGGAAGCGCTAGCTTCGCCAGCGTGCTCTGGTTCGGGTAGGGCCGCGATCGAAAAACCACTGATGGGCAGGTCTTCCGGTTCGGCAATGCCTGCGGCCACCGCCGGAAACTCCCCATGGAATGTTGGATCGATGCGTCCGATGCGCTCGGCCAGAGGTGGATGAGTCGCAAACACGCTCTGGGCGAAAAGCCGTTTGTGGATGTCTCCAAAGAAGAAGTGACTGGCTTCATCCGCGTGCGGCGAGCTCATCTTGGCGCCCTCGGAATAGCCGCCGATCTTCTTCAGCGCACCGGCGATGCCGGCTGGATTGCGCGTGAACTGCACGGCCGAGGCGTCCGCCAGAAACTCACGTTGCCGACTGACGGCCGCTTTAATCAACTTGCCGAAGAGCTCACCGATCGTGCCGATCAGGAACACGCCGATACCGAAGACCAAGATCGCGGTTCCGGGCGAGCCACCTTTGCGACGCGACGAGCTCTCCGCGAAGCTGCTCTGGCCGCCGATGCGTATCAGGAAACGCCCGAAGAGCCCGATGCAGACGATGCCGAACACCACGCCCATCAAGCGGATGTTCAGGCGCATGTCGCCGTTGAGCACGTGCGAGAACTCGTGGGCGATCACGCCTTGCAGCTCGTCGCGCGAGAGCTTCTCGATGCAGCCGCGGGTGGCTGCGATCGCAGCATCGCCCGTCGAGAAGCCCGCTGCGAAAGCGTTGATGCCTGCCTCCGAGTCCAGCACGAAGACCTGCGGCACCGGCACGCCCGACGCGATGGCCATCTCCTCGACCACGTTGAGCAGACGCTTCTCCAGCAGATCTTGCGGATTGCCGCTGACCAGCCGCCCGCCCAGCATCTCCGCGATCGACGCGCCTCCGCCGCGCAACGAGAGCACACGCGAGCCGCTGGCCAAAAGGACCAGCGCGGCGGTGCCCAAGAGGCAAGCCAAGAGCAGCTGCGGCTGCAAGAGTTGTGGCTGGAACGCCGGGTTGTGCATTCGCGCCGAGCCCCAGAGCTCGAGGAAGACTGCCAGGCCGTAGATGGCTGCGGCGATCGCCAACACAGCCAACACCATCAGCCATACCAGAAGGCGCGTATTGCGGCGCGCTCGGTCTTGATGCTCGAAGAAGCTGGTCATCCGCTAGTGCTCCGCCCGGGAGATTGTGATGCGCCCAGGCCGGCCCTGCAGCGCACGCCGCGCTCTCAGGAGAAAGACACCTTCGGAGCCTGCCGCTCGGATTGGCTCTCGATCACTTCGAGCAAACCAGCGGACGTGAAGCCGAACATGCCGGCCAGCATCACGGCCGGAAACACTTCGCGCGCCACGTTATAGTCCGTAACGGAATCGTTGTAGGCCTGCCGCGCGAAGGCGACCTTGTTTTCAGTCGAGGTGAGCTGCTCGCTCAGGTCGCGCATGTTGGTGTTGGCCTTAAGGTCCGGATAGGCCTCGCTCAGCGCCATCAGTCTTCCGAGGCCCGCCGAGAGCGCACCTTCGGCACTGGCGAGCGACTTCATCGCGTTTGGATCGCCGGGACTCTGCGCCGCGCCTTGCGCTGCGTTGTAGGCGAGGTTGCGCGCCTTGATGACGGCCTCCAGCGTGTCCTTCTCGTGCTTCATGTAGCCCTTCACCGTCTCGACTAGATTGGGAATCAGGTCGTAGCGGCGCTTGAGCTGGACATCGATCTGCGCGTAGGCGTTCTTGTAGCGGTTACGCTTTCCGACCAGGCCGTTGTAGGTCCCGATCACGAAGAGCGCGGACACCGCGATCAGTGCGAGGAAAATAAGGGCTACCCACATCGCATCCTCCCGAAACCAAAGTTTGTCGGCCAATCCCCGCCGGCTTCTGTGCGGTCGAGATTAAAGCGGTCTTTGACCCGCAGCGCAAAGGAAGTTCCGCTAGAAGTCGCAAAGCGCAGCACGCGGGCTGCAGTATCTGCCGGCGCGGGCCCGTTTAGCGGCGGTGGTCCTGGCCCCGGATGAAGTCCCAGGGATCACGGACACCCGGGATCGGGAAGTTATCGGCACGCGTCGGCGCTCGTCGGGGTGCAACCGGCGCCCCCTGATTCATATTCCAACCCGCCCCGTAGCCACCATAGGGCGCGTAAGGTGTGTAGTACATGAACGGCGTCTGCGTGGTGAGCGGCAGGGCTTGCGCTCGCTGTGCCTGCTCCGCCGCGAGTTGATCCTGGTGCGCGACCTGCGCGTGTCGCGAGCTGAGCTCGAGCGTCTTGCTCTGCAGCTCGGCCTGCGCCTTGTCGCGCTCATGTTCCGCAGTGGTCGTCTGCGCCTGCAAGCGTTCGAGCTCCAGCAGCTCCTGTCGGCTCACCCAGCGGCCTTCGTGCGGCACGAAACCGGCCTGGCGAAGCTGCTCCTCGCGCTTGATCCAACCAGCGTCGGCGCGCACGAAACCCAGCCGCGCGCGAGCATCGGCGTGATCCGGGGAGAGCTCGATCACCTTCTGCAGCATCTGCCGTTCGCGCTCCACCATGCCGTGGTCGCGACAGAAGTTGGCGAGCGAGAGCAGAGCCTTGATGTCGCCTGCCTGGAGCTTCGCATAGAGCGCCTCGAAGCGCTGAACGTCCGACTCCCCGCCCACGATGCGCTCGACGCTCTCTGCCGGCAGCGAGATCTGACCGGACTCGACTTCGACCAGCACTTTGTCGCCGCGCCGCGTCGCTTTGCCCTCGATGACCGCGCCGCCAACCAGGTGTACTTCATCGGCTCGGACATGTGCGGCCAGCACACACCCAAGAACCAAGCCGATTATCGTCGCGATCGCCCAACGCATGCGCCGTCCAAGTCTAGCCCATCCGAGAGCCGTAGGCTGGTTCTACGGCCGAAGCCTGCGCTCTGCAACGAGGCGTTGCGTGACATCGTCCCACCTTGCCGCCGAGCAGCAATTCCCTTTCTGAAGCCTAGAATTCACGGCACCATGGATGCCATGGACACGCGCAATTCAGCACCGCCCCCGGATGAGTCCACGCACTTTCTAAATATCATCCAGGCGCAGATCGCGCGAGCGGCACGCTTGGTCGAGCTGCCGGAGCACGTCGCGAGCATCCTCTCGCAGCCCAAGAACGAGATCATCGTCAACTTCCCCGTGCAGATGGATGACGGGAGCTACCGGCTCTTCAAGGGCTACCGCATCCAGCACAACAACATCGTCGGCCCGTACAAGGGCGGGCTGCGCTTTCATTCGGATACGCGTCTGGATGAGTGCAAAGCGCTGGCGATGATCATGACCATCAAGTGCGCGCTGATAGACATCCCCTTCGGCGGTAGCAAGGGTGGCGTGAAATGCGATCCCCGCGCTCTCTCCGAAGGCGAGCTGATGCGCGTGACACGCCGCTTCACGCATGCGCTCGGCAGCAACATCGGGCCCGAATACGACATCCCTGCGCCCGACGTCGGCACCAACGCCAAGATCATGGTCTGGATCATGGACACATTCATGAACACGGCCGGCACGACCGGCCGCAACGCGCAGACGCGCGTCGTCACCGGCAAGACGCTGGAGTGCGGCGGCTCGCAAGGGCGTGAGAAAGCCACGGCGCAGGGCCTGGTGCACTGCCTGACCGAGTGGGCAAGAGACAAAGGCACTTCGCTCGAAGGCAAGACCGCGCTGGTGCAGGGCTACGGCAACGTCGGGTCGCACACGGCGATGATCCTCTCGCGCATGGGCGTGTCGATCGTGGGCGTCGGTGATCACACCGGTTATCTGCTCAACCCCGAAGGCTTCAACACGCACCGCCTGGCCGACCACGTCAAGAAGACCGGGTCGATCCAGGGCTACACCACCAACCACAGCGCCACGCGCGATGAATTCTTTTCGCAAAAGGCCGACATCTTCATCCCGGCCGCGCTGCAGAACCAGATCGGCGAGCGCGAGGCCAAGCTCATGCAGGTTCAGCTGGTGGCCGAGGGCGCCAACAGTCCGACCATGCCGGAAGGTGAAGCCGTGCTGCTCTCGCGCGGCATCGACATCATCCCCGACATCCTGGCGAATGCCGGCGGCGTGACCGTCAGCTACTACGAGTGGGTCCAGAACGGTCGCAACGAGAGCTGGGAGCTCGAAGAGGTCGAAACGCGCCTGGAGCACGCCATGAAGCGCGCGTACCGGCGCGTCACCAACTACGCCGACGAGCGCTCCTGCTCGATGCGCGATGCGGCTTACGGCCTTGCGCTCCTGCGGATCAAGCAGATCTATGAGCAGCGAAAGATCTTTCCTTAGGTCGGCGCCGCAAGAAAACCCCGTGGGCGCAGGACAACTTCTGGCCGTCTCGGTGTAGGCTGCCGCCGTGAGGTGGTCGCGGTTCATTGGGGCGTGGGCGCTCGCCGCAAGTCTCTTAGCTGGGCTCGCGTGCATGCCTGTGGTCAGCGCGCAGGATGGCGCTCGCCCTTCTGCAACGCCGCAGCCCAACCTAGCCGAACCGCCAGCCCCGCCGCCGACAGCGGCAGCAGCAACCGGCTCCGTCGACGATCAAGACGGCGCCACGGCTTTGCCCGCCGGGGAGTCCGTCGATTTCTCCGAAACCAAGAGCGAGTCGAGCAACGCCATTCGCTACGCGCTCGAACGCGTCGAGATCCACGGCAATCGCACGCGCACCGCGGTGATTCGGCGCTTTGTGTCGCTGAAGTCCGGTGAGCTCTTCGATGTGACCGACCCCAGCATCGACCACATTCGCTACCGCTTGCTCGGCACCGGCTGGTTCGACGACGTGAAGCTCTCGCTCAAGCGCGGCAAGCACAAGGGCTGGGTCGTGCTCGTGATCGAGGTCAAGGAACGCAACACCGTCGTCGTCGATCGCTTCGTCGCTGGTGTGGCGCGCGCGGTCAGCGGATCTTCGACGAAGAAAGATTCACTGCGCCCTTACGCGGGCCTGGGCCTGGCCGACAGCAACCTCTTCGGCCTGGGCATCGGTGTGGCCGGTGCAGCCGTGGTATCGCAGAACCAATATGGGCTCGACTTCGGCTACAACGATCCGATGCTCTTCGGCTCGGGCTACAGCCTGACCGGACGAGTCTTCCACAACTACGCCCGCGAGTTCTTCGGGCAGAACCCGACGGTCTCGATCTCTTGTCCACCACAGCGGATCGTGCCTGGAGCGACGCCGGAGCTCTGCGATCCCGACGTGAAAGCCAGCCGTGCGGTGGTCATCTATCATCGCACCGGCTTCGGGGTTGGCACCGGCCACGACATCTCGGCGCAGCTTCGCTACACGCTTGACTGGTTGGGTGAGGTCGTCGCCGTCGGGACCAAGCCCGACGCCGCGATCACACAGCGCGGCCGAGACATCGTGCCCATCGACTTTCGCATCCACGATGCAACCAGCGTGGTCTCCAGCCTGCGCGTCGGCTTCCTCTACGACGACCGCGACCATCCGGTGCTCACCACGCGCGGCGACCTCGGCACCTTCCACGCGCGCTTTGCCTCCGCGCTGCTCGGCAGCAGCTACGACTTCGCGCGCTTCGAAGGCTCGTTTCAGCACTGGTTCAGCTTACCTTGGGGGCACGTGCTGCGGCTCGGCGCGCTGGTCGGCACGGTCTTCGGTGACGCGCCTTTCTTCTACGATTTCTACGCCGCTGATCTAAGCGATCTGCTGCCAGCCCGCGTGCTCGAGCTCAACCTCGATCGCCGTCGCACACCGAATCTGCTGCACACCAGCATCGCCGCGATGGACATGGAGGATCTCGCCGGGCGCATCGACTTTCAGTATCAGTTGCCGCTGCAGCGTGGCGGTGGCTTCGTGCGCGGCCTCGATGCCTACCTTGGCGCCGGTCTCTTCCTGCTGACGAGTCGCCAGGATCTGCGCATCGCCATCTCGGGCTACCACGGCCTCTCACGCATTCCGGTCGACTTGACCTTCGATCTGGGTGTGCGCGCCGACACCGAGATCGGGTTGGTCAAGCTCGGCTTCTCGACCTTGATCGGCTTCCTGCCCGACCTGAGCCAGGGGAATCCGTGAAGGGCTGGCCTGCCTGCCTGGTGCTCGCTCTGCTCGTTTGGCTGGGGCCAACCACAGTCCTCGCGCAGGCGCAGGCCAACGTGCCGGTGCGCGCGATGAGCGTGAGCTTCGCGGGCGTGCCCACGCTGGGCTTTTCCGCGCGCGACTTCCTCGACGCGTCAGTCGCCAAGAAGCTGCAGAGCGGCCTGCCACAGACGCTGACCACGCGCGTCTACGCCTACCCCGAGCACGGACGCGAGCCGCTGGCGGTCTCGGCGATCTCCTGTCGCGTGATCTACGACCTTTGGGAAGGCGCCTATCGTATCGAGCGCCAGAGCGAGCGCGGCGATCGAACGCTCACCGCAAAGAGTCTGGACGGGGTGGTGCAGCTCTGCCTCGACATGCCCAAGCTCGTGCTCGGCAAGGATGCGAGCTTCGATGCGCAGCGCGGCAAGCATATCTACTTCGGGGTCCTGGTCGAGCTCAACCCGATGTCGCAGGACACTGTGCAGCGCATCCGTCGCTGGTTGGCGCGTCCCGGTGGCAATCAGCTGGAGGGCAACGCGTTTTTCGGCTCGTTCGTGAGCATCTTCGTCACGCGCAAGATGGGTGGCGCCGACAAGACACTCTCGTTTCGCTCAGCACTCTTCAGTGTGCCGCCATGAGCTTCACGCGATTCGAGCGTAAGATCCTGCTGGCGATCGTGGTGGCTGCCGTCATGCCGTTGCTGGGCGCGCTCCTGCTCGGGCGCGGCGCAGTACGCGAGGCTTATCAAGTCGGCGTGAACCCGCGCGTGCGGGCCGAGCTGGAACGTGGTCTGACTGTCTATCGGGATCATTTTGTTGGGTTGCGCAAAGCTGCGGGCGAGGTCGCGACCGCGATCAGCGAAGACTGGGCGGTGCGCGCTGCGCTGCAAAAGAGCGACAAGGTTGCGCTGCGCGAGCGCCTGTCCACGCTGCTGACGAGCTACACGGACGTCGCGCGCATCGTGGTGCGTGGGCCCCAAGACGAGCTGGTCGCCGAAGTCAGCGAGCCGGAGCGCATGGGGGATGGGCTGCGCCTGCTCGACATCTCGCGAGCGTTGAGCGACGCGGCGGTCGGTCCAGTCACGGTCACCGTCACCGTGGGCACGGCGGCGCAGCCATTCTTCGACTATCAGCGTGCTGGTGAGCTGGCCGCTGTCTACCGCCAGCTCGAAAAGCGCAAAGGCCAAGTCGCGGGCTTCTACCTGGTCGTCTACACCGGCTTTCTGCTGAGCGTGATCGTGGTCGCGCTGGCGGTCGGCATCGTGATTTCGCGTCGGGTTACGCGCCGCGTTTCGCTCTTGGCCGACGCCACGCGTCGCGTCGGTGCTGGCGATCTCAGCGTGCAAGTGCCGACCGATCTGCGCGATGAGATCGGCGAGCTGACCCGCGACTTCAACGAGATGGTGCGCGACATCCGCGATGCGCGCGGT
>JADGRG010000377.1 GCA_017881145.1 Sandaracinaceae bacterium
AAGATCCGACCGTAGGTCAGCGGGCCGGGCGCGAGCGCAGTGCGCACCGAGCTGGAGTTGTTGAAGGCTGCGTCAGCGCCCGGAAAGGCCTTGAGCATCAGATCTGCAAGCAAGTTGCCGAGCGGCGACTCTGCCGTCGAGGAGCGGGTGACCTCGCTCACCACGCTGACTCCCAGCGGCCTGGACCGCTCGGCAGAGGCGGCCTCCAGGTCTGCCGCGATCGCGGTCGAGACTTTGGCGTCGCGCGTGACGGGCGCGCCTTCGTAGCTTTCGTGGGTGCAGATCGGCGTGCCGAGCTCGTCGAGGCAAAGTGTATGCGGCGCGAAGATCTGAGCTTCGACCGCGCGGCCACTTGAGACATCGACCGTTAGATCGACGCGGCCGAACGCCCGTGCGTTGGCAAACGACTCGATGATCGGAATGCCGTGCACGCGATGCGCGATCGGCGCGTGGGTGTGTCCGCCCACGATCAAGTCGAGAGCGTGTTCGGGCAGGGCCTTGGCCAGCTCGAAGATCTCGGAATCCGGATTGCACTCGGTCAGATCGTCAGGATCGCCAAAGTGTCGGCACTCACCGCCGGCATGCACCAGCGCGATCACCACTTGTGCACCTCGCGCCCGCAGCGCCCGGACTTGCAAAGCGATGCTCTCGGCCAAGGGCGCAAGGCTCACGTCGCGCAGGTTCGGAGTTGCGGTCTGCTTAGGCGTATCGGCCGTCGTGCCGCCGACGATCCCCACGCGCACGCCCGCCACTTCGAGCAAGATCGCGGGCTGTACTTGCTGCACCGGAAACGGACCACCGTGCTGGTCGTGCAAGTTCGCGCTCAGCCAGGTGAAGTGCGCTTGTTCGGCCCGGGCTCGCAGCGCGCCCAGTGGATCGTCGTTCGGGCTGAGCGCAAGGGAGGCGGGACCGACCGGTCCGAAGTCGAACTCGTGGTTCCCGACCGCCACCGCCGTGTAGCCGAGCGCGTCGTAGCCACGCACCATTGACGCGCCTTCGCTGCGGTTGGACTCGAGCGTTCCTTGGAAGACGTCTCCCGCGTCCAGCAAGAGCAGAGCGCCGTGGTCGCGCTCCCGCGCCAGCCGCAGGTTGTGCAGGTAGCCGCCAAGCAGCGGCAGCTGCTGCAGACGTCCGTGCACGTCGTTGGTCTGGATCACCGAGAGCTTCACCAACGTGGGTGCAGCCGTTGGCGGCGCAGCGGGCGCGCGCTGGATGGCAGGTTGCGTCGTTGCACACGCGCACAGGGCAGTCAGCACCATGGCGAAGAGAGTGCGCGAGCACACAGACATGCTCGCAGCCTAGCGCAGAGCGTGCTCGGGTCGCGAGCCCGAAGCCCCGCTCAAGTGGCGCGGGCGCGCTGAATCACGCGCCGCCAGGCCGCGGGCTTGCCGTCGATCATCCAGTCCATCTGCGAAATGGGCAGGACTTCCGCGGTGCTGAATGGCGGTGTCGATGGCGTGCGCGGTGCTTCGGGCGTTTCCCAGGAGATCAGCCAGCCGACCTGCAGATCATCCTCCAGGCGCCGTGCGAGCAAGTAGCGACGCACGTGACGCAGCGCGGTCAAAAGCCACGCGATCACCCAGCCCAGGCCCAAGAGCTCGCGTCCGGTCTCCATGCCTTTGACCGCCCACAGGCTTACGGTCACCGCCATGAACGCCGTCAGCACGAAGAGCGGGAAGGGCACCGCGGTGAGCCGCGCGATGTGCGAGGTGAGCTCCTTGCGTTCCGCCTCGCCGAAGCGGCGGCGCTTGAGACCCACCGTGGTGCCGAAAGCTTGCTTCACGTCCGGCGGCAGCGAGTAGCGCAGCGAGCGCTCTGGTGACGCCGCAGTGGTCGCAACGTGCACCTTACGCTTCGGCTCGACGTCCTTGCCGTTGATCTGCAGCAGGCGCGATGAGCTGGGCAAGACGCCGATGCGCTGTGCCGCTTGCCCGCGCACGAGCGTGCCTTCCTCGACCAACGCCACCACGTCCGGGTCTTCCTCTTCGTAACTCGCCGCCGCGATCGAGCCTTCGAAGATCCACAGCACACCGCGCGTTAGATCTCTCCGTAAGGGAAGCGCCGTTTTGGCCTGATCGATGGACTTGGCGACTGCGAGCGGGATGCCGAAAAAGAAGAGCACCATCGCAGCCGCCAGCGGCACGAAGCTCTCCCCACCGAAGACCCGACCGAGCAGGTACCCGAGCCCGATCGAGGCTGGCAGCAGCGTGGCTCCGAGCAGCGCGTAGAGGAAAGCCGCATCGCGGGCCTTGTGATACACGCGTAAGGCAAGTGCATGCTGAGCGTCCGTTACGCGCGACTCGCCCGCGCCGGGAAGTCCCGCGCACCAACGCATGTCCTCGGGCGCATCGCTCTGCGCCGGCCCACGGTTCTCCCGCTCCACGGCGCGAGCTTACACCGAGACCCCGCAACTTGCCGCGACAAGCACCGCCGCTGGTAGCTGGTCGATCACCCTGAACCCGAGCGCTGGGACGGCTGGCTCAGCCAGGTTGCCAGAGCTCAAGAGCTGTCCAGAAATCGGCGCAGAGCGAGCGCGCCCGCAGAAAAAACCGCAGGAATACTCGTGTATTTCGAGGATATGTTCGAGGACGTAAGCCGCTATGAGCCATTTCTGGACAGCTCTTCACTTCGACTTGCGGTTCTGCTGCTTGCGCCGAGCCGCTGGTGTGGTCGCGGGACGACCGGCTGCACGCTCTGTTCGCGGGCGTGGTGGCAGGCCGGTGTGTTGCGTCAGGGCGGTGCCTGGCTTGGGGTGCTTGGCGGCGGCGCCGCGCGTGGCCATGCGTTGCGCGTAGCCGGCTCGCTCCTTCGGCTTCCAAGCGATCGGCTGTTGCCACGGCACCAGCTGCTCGGCCTTCGGCCCGATCAAGTCTTGTCGTCCCATCCGGGTCAGCGCCTCGCGCAAGAGTGGCCAGTTGTCCGCGTCGTGGTAGCGCAGAAAGGCCTCGTGCAAGCGCCGCTGCCCGGGGCTCTTGGGCGAGAACACCGCGCCGCCTTCGCGATTCAGCTTGCGCAGCGGGTTCTTGCCGGAGTGGTACATGGTCGTCGCGCTCGCCATCGGCGAGGGCAAGAACGCCTGCACCTGCTCCGGACGAAAACCCTTGCGCTTGAGCCAGAGGGCAAGCTCCAGCATGTCCTCATCGCGCGTGCCCGGATGCGCCGCGATGAAGTAG
>JADGRG010000378.1 GCA_017881145.1 Sandaracinaceae bacterium
CCCAGAGCGGCACCGCATGACCGCGCAAGGAGAGCATGCCGGCGAAGTCGCCATAGCTGTACGAAGCGTTCGTTCCGCTCACCAGCGCGAGCTCGATCACCAGACCGAAGACCATGCCGGTCAGGAGCGTCGATAGCCAGCGCACGCCCTGGCGGTACGCGAGCCGCACAAAGACCAATCCAAACGCGTAGGTGCTCCACTCCACCAGTGTATGTGTCCAATGCATGTCATCCCTCAATCGAAACCTGGTGCCATCAGCCGTGCCATCGCCGCAGGCGAGGCAACACCTTGTGCCTGTAACAGGACATCCGCCCCCGCAACCAGCGACGCGCCTTCGTCGCCGCCCAAAAGCATGCCCAGACGCCTACGGCTTGCGGCAGCGTAGAAGTGCATATGGACGGCATCGAAGCGCTCGGATGCTCGCCGCAAACCTGTCACAGCACGCGCTTCATCGCCGCGCAGACGCGCGATGGTCGCCTCGATTTGGTCCGCGAATGCCGCCGCCCAAGGCATCTTCTCGTCGCGCAAGCCTCGCTGGTGGCGCTCCGCGCGCGAGAGCCAGCGCTCACGCTGCCCATCCGCTTGGGCCAACGCCAGCGCTGCGTAGCCGGCGTGGTGGTGCGCGTGAACGCGACAGAGCTGGATGCGCGACATGAGCGAGCGCGAGAACATCGGCCACAGCCCCTGCATGCGCGTCATCGCCTGCTCTGCCTGGCCTTCATAGAGATCGACCTGCACTTGGCTCAAGATCCCGAGGAAGCTCTGCACCCCGAATTCACCCGACTTCC
This sequence comes from Sandaracinaceae bacterium, assembly GCA_017881145.1. Lineage (GTDB taxonomy): Bacteria > Myxococcota_A > Polyangia > Polyangiales > JAFGIB01 > JADGRF01. The sequence goes on from JADGRG010000378.1 coordinate 789, forward strand.
AAAGGTCGAGCGCGGTGCCGATTTGCTCGCGCGCAGCACTGCTCTCGCCAGCGGCCAGGCTCACCGACCGTGTGCGCAGGAGCAAAAGGCTCGCGGTCGCATACAAGTCGCCGCGTTCGCGCGCGTCGTCGAGCCAGACCTCGAGCCTGCGCCCGAGCTCGCGCCAGCGGCCGCGGTAGACCAGCGCGTTGCCCCAGAAGAAGCGCGAGGAGTTCAGCTCCCAAGTCACGTTGCGGCAACGAGTGGTCAGCAGCTCTTCGGCTTGCGCCAACGCCACCGAGCAGAGCTGAAAGCGACCGAAGAGGTAGGCGCACTGCCCCTCGGCCAAGCGCTGGAAGGCTTCGGCGTGCGGGTCTGTGAGCTTGCCCGTGAGCTCCGACGCTGCGGACAAGAGTGAGCGCACGCGCGCTTCGGCACGGCCACCGTCCAGGCTCGCATAGATGGCTTCCATGCCGAGCCCGAGCGCGATGCGCGACGGTTCACCGCTCTCTAACGCGTAGAGCAAGTGGCGCGACTGAAACGCCGCACCTCGAATGGTGCTGATGAACGAGAGCGCCAAAGAAGCTTTGCACGCGTCGATGCGCAGCAGCTTCTCGGGCAAGACGCCCGCTGCATCACGCTGCACGAAGCGCAGACCTCGAATGCGCAGACGCAGCCGTGTGGCGAGCAAATCCAAGAGCGCGGCACGTGGCGTGCCAGCCAGACGCAGCCCGACGGCGCGCAGCACCTCGCCGAGCGCGTGCAGGCCTTCCTCGGTGCGCCCGCTGACCAGCCACTGCTCGGCCGCTTGCCGGCGCAACTCGAGCGCTTGGGCAGGTGGTGCGTCACGCGCGGCGCGCAAGAGCAGCGGTGCAGCCTCGGCGCCGCGCCCACCATCCGAAAGCGCTTGCGCATACTTCACTCGCAGGCCGTGCAGCGCTGACGCCGGGACCAGCTCCTGGCAGTGCAGGGCCAAGTGGTAGAGCTCAGCGGCGCGACCGAGCGCGAGCGCGCGACTGGCGCGATCACCGGCCTCCTCGGCATAGAGCCCCGCTTGCGGAAGCATGCCGGCTTCGAAGTAGTGACGAGCGATCTGCTCCGCATCCGCTCGACCGCTTTGAACCAGGGCAAGCGCGAGCGCCGCGTGCAGCTCTTGCGCGCGCGCGCAATCGAGCTCTTCGAGCACGGCCTCGCGCACGCGATCGTGATAGACGGCCAGCGCATCGGCACCGTGCGAGATGCGCGGACGCAAAAGACCTTCGTGTCGCAGGGCACGCAGCGCAGAAAAGTCGCCAGGCGAGCTCACCAGGTCCGGCATGCGCACGGCGAGCGCCACGTGCTGAGCAAGCGGATGCCCGGCCACGCAGAAGAGTTGAAAGAGGCTTCGGGCCGAAGGGTCTAGCCGAGCCATCCGAGCGCGCACGACATCGGCGAGCGAGAGCGCAGAGGCACCCGTCGAGAGTCGAGCGTCGGTGCTCTGCGCCAGAGCATGCCGAGAAAGCTCGCAGAGCAAGAGCGGGTTGCCTTTGGCCTCGCCGCAGATCGCAGCCGCGACGCCAGCGTCGTCGCTAACGCGGCCGAGCAGGGCCTGCGTGATGGAACGGGCATCGTCGCCAGCCAGCCCGCGCAGCGCGATTGCACGGCGCTCCACCGCGTCTGAAAAACCGCTCTGCTGGTCAGCGAGCATTCGGGTGCAAGCGCCTTCGGCTTCGTCGCGATGCGCGACCACCAGCAGCAGCTTCGGCACGCGCGGGCTGGTGAGCAGCGAGACCAGCACTTGCGCGCTGTCGAGGTCACCCCAGTGCAGATCGTCGATCAAGAGCACGAGCGGACGCTCTTCGGCGAGCCCGTGCAGTACCTCCCCGAGCGCGCGATGACCGCGCCGACGCACTTCACGTGGGTCGGCGGACAGAGTGCGCGAGCGCTCTGCGATGCGCTTGACGCGCAAGAGCGCAGGGAAGAGCTGCGCGAGCGCTGCCAGATCGTCGTCGGCTAGCGAGGCGAGCTCGGCCAGGGGCACGCGCTCCAAGTGGCGAGCCAGCAGGTCCATGATGGTGTCGAGCGCCTTGTGCGGAACCGATTCCTGTTCGTAGCAGCGTCCCGAGAGCA
>JADGRG010000379.1 GCA_017881145.1 Sandaracinaceae bacterium
AGCAGGATGTTCACGGTCTCGCGGGTGCGGGCGAAACCGGCCTCGAGCGCCATGAAGCCGGCTTGCATGAAGAACACCAGGAAGGCCGCCAGGAGCGTCCACAGGGTGTTGATCGGGTTGACGTACGCCGGGATCGCCGCGGCGTCTTCGGCGTGAGCCGCCTGGAAGATGAACGAGCCCAGCACGTTCATCCCAACAATGACCGCCACCGCTCCGAGAAGCTTGGCGGCGAAGATTGAGCCCAGCACACGCCGGAACTCCTTTTCGCGCATACGATGAAACAGCCTGACTAGCATCGGTTCTCTCCTGTAGGCCACCGCGGTGGCTGCCTTGAGAGATCAGTTAGCTGGCCAGGTTTTCCGACGTGTTTCCGAGCTGTACCAATATCAAGAAAGTGTAAAGACCTAGACGCCAGCTCGCGTAGCGGCATCGACGCGGTCGAGATAGCGACTCAAGCGCGCACGCTTCTTGACTTCGTCCGCCGCGAACTCGACGAGCGGCAAGCGCAGCGAGTGCAGCTGCGCGAAGAGTCCCAGGTCCGCGACAGACGGTCGGGCGCCAAGCCAGAAGCCTGCCTCAGGAGCGCGCGCATCGAGTGCGTCGAGCACGCGTGCCATGCGTTCGTAGCAGTCGGGCAGACCAGCGCGCAGGAAGTCGCGACCGATCAGCTTCTTGATGGTCTGTTTACGAACCATCGCTGGGACGAGCCATCGCAGTGGGGCTGGCATCCCGCCGAAGAACGCCTTGCGCGGCACAGGCCACCCACGATCGTCGGCCCAGCGCGTCGCGAGCACGTAGGGATAGAGCGCAGTGTCCGAGAACTCTTCCCAGAGCCAGGACTCGGCGCGTGTGCGTGCGTCGAGGTCCGCATTGAGTGTGCCCTGCGCCAGCGCCTCGATGCGATGCAGGATGCACGTCGAGTCGCGCACGTGCCCCGCACCGATGGTCAATACCGGCAGCTGACCTAACGGGTTCACCCGCTTGAAACCACGGATCAGGTCCACCTTCTGGGTTTCGTAAGGCAGCTTGGCCAGACGCAGCGCTCGGTGGATCTCGAGCACGAAGGGCGAAAACGAATCCCAACCTGGCAGGCCGGTGTCGGCGGGGAAATCGTGGAGAATGAGCTGAGGCGCAGTGGTAGTCATGCTGGGCATCGACGCTAGCACGCCGAAGCGTCTTGGGATCGTCCTTGGGAAAGCGGAACCAAGTCCGAGAAAGAGAGAACCAACTTCAATAGCCGCCGAACATCGCGCGCATCAGCTTGAAGAAGACGTCGGTGTTACGCTGCACGCCAGCAAGGACGGCCACCATCGCGGGCTCGGCCGCATACGCAGAGATGGGGACGTCGACGGCGGTGTGCCCCGCATGTGTGGCCCCTCGGGCCTGGGCGGCGCCGAACGCGACCAGCAGCTTGCCATCGACGTCGAAGCTCTCTGGGTAACCGTCCAGCAAGATCGTGTAGCGTGGAAAGCCGGAGGCTTGGTCCGCGCTGGTCGTGCCTTGATGAGCCGTCGCGGTCTTGCTGCTGACGGCGGCGGTGACCTTCTGTGCTGAGGCCGCGCCCGCAGGCAGCGTGCCGATCAAGCTGAAGCCCGAGCACTCGTGGTCGGCTGTCACGATCACGACGGTCTGCCGGTCGACATGCTCGGCGAAGCCGCGAGCCACGGCGACCGCTCGGTCGAATTCGAGCGTGTCGGCGATGGCGCGCTCCGCGTCCATGGCGTGCGAATTCTTGTCGATGAGCGCCCCTTCGATCAGGAGCACAAAGCCCTGCTTCCGAGCATGCAGCACCCGCAGCGCAGCTTGCGCCATCTCGTCGAGCATCGGTTGATCAGGCGCGTGGTTGTCGTCGACGACGAAGCCGGTCGCGCCCGGCAAGAGCGCATTGCGACGCTTGGCCACCTTGTCGAGCGCGCTATTCATGTTGCCGAAACCGAAGAGCCCGAGCAGCTTGTCCGGTGGTGCCGCCGCGGCGAGTGCTGAAAGACCGTGCGCATCCGCGACATACGCGAAGCCTGCCGCCTGGAAGTCGCCCAGCAGGTTGCGCCCTGGGTCGAGCGCGCCCACGGAGGCTTGCGGTAGATGCCAAGCTGCGGCGAGATCTTGCGGCAACACGGGCTGGTCGTTGGCGGCAGCGCGACTCGAAGCGGAGCTCCCGGCGGGCAAGAAGAAGCTCCGACCTCCGCCCATTAACACGCGCAAGCCGGAGCCGTAGCTGCGGCTCTCGTTTACGTCGGCCGCCTCCAGGTATTGGTCTGCGATCCCGGTGCCCAGGGTGCGATCGCCCGTGTGCACCGCGTTGGCGGCAGGTGTGGCGTCGGTGATGTCGGCGGTGGTGACGAGGCCGAGCGACGTGCCGCGCGTGCGGTGCAGGTATTCGCCCATATATTCGACGCGCGGATAGAAGAAGGGGCTCAGCATGTGCGCGGGATACACGCCCTCTTGCGTGTTGGCCGCGTGAGCGCCGCTGCTGTAAGCCGCCATGCCTGGCGCCGAGTCGGTCACGAGGCTGTCAAGCGAATGGGTCGTCACCATGCCCGTGACCGGGAAGGAATCCATGGCCAAGTAGCCGTCGGGGTCGCCGCGTGTGCCGCCGAAGCGCACGATCCTTGCCGCCGTCCGCTGCGCTGCACCCATTCCGTCGCCCAATAGAATGATGACGTTGCGCGCAGGCTTGCGCGGCCCGCGCAGCTCCACGATCTCGAAGCGCGATTCTAGCTGCACCGTGCCGGTGGCGTCCGTGAAGGTCGCTGTGATGCGGTGCGCGCCTGGCTTCTGATGCGAGTAGCCGCGCAGATTGAAGCCGCCGAAGCCCGGAGTCGTGATGCCGTCGGTCGTGTCGCTCGCTTGCTCACCCGAAGAGAAATGCTGCGGCACACCGTCGATGGCCAAGCTCGCCGAGAAAGGCCCTTTGCCCTGACCTTCGACGCGGATGTCGAAGCGCTGTCCGACCACGAAGCGCGCAAGGTTCGGCGGCGTCAGCGTGACCCGGGGCTGGGCCTGCGCCGCAACCACAAACGTCCACGACACAACCAAGCAGAGCACGCTCGGCACATGCCAGGTGCAGACGCTGTGGGAGAGCTTCGTCATGACGCGCGGCTCCTGACCAGGCGATCCATTCGCCCGGATGGCCCGCGCCATGATGACCGAGGCGCGCTGCCGGGGCCATCACTTGGCAGGCGGATCTCGCGGACATAAGTGCGACCCTAGGCGAGTTGCCTCGCCACCGCCGCTCTGCGCAAAGGTTGTCGCGAAATCGTCACAATGGGATGCTAGGCAACGGCCGCAGGAAGGTCGTGCCCAAGCGCAAGGTTGGCTGCGGGCACGTGCGAGCTTATGAGTGACGGCATGCACGACAGCGCTCCGCTGACCCAGACAGAAAGCTTCGCCGAGCCTAGCCAGCGCTACTTCAACCGCGAGCTCTCGTGGCTGGATTTCAACGAACGGGTGCTGGAGCTGGTGGCCGATAGCTCGATCCCGCTGCTGGAGCGGGTGCGCTTCCTCGCCATCTTCAGCCTCAACCTCGATCAATTCTTCCAGGTCCGCGTCGGTGAGCTGCAGGCCCAACGAGAAGCGAAGCTGGGGAAGCGCTCCTACGACGGTCAAACCCCGGCAGAGCAGCTGCATGCCATCGGTGTGCGAGTGCGCAGCCTACTCGAACAAGTGGAGCACTTGTTCACCGAAGAGCTCGTGCCCGCGCTACGTACACGCGACGTGCTCTTCACGACCTACGCCGAGCTCGGCGAGGACGACAAGCAGCAGCTCAAGCGGATCTTCGAGGCCAAGATTTTCCCGGTGCTCACGCCGCTCTCGGTCGATCCGGCCCACCCCTTCCCCTATATCTCCACGCTCTCGCTCAACCTCGCCGTGATCGTCCGTGATCGCGATCTCGACGACGGCGCGCACCGCTTTGCTCGCGTCAAGGTTCCACCCCGTCTGCCGCGCTTCATGGCATTGCCGGACGGGCGGCGCTTTCTGCGCCTGGAGGAGCTGATCGCTGCCAACGTCGGCACGCTCTTTCCGGGCATGGAGGTGCTCTCGCATTGCCCGTTTCGCGTCACGCGCGACGCCAGCCTCGAAGTCGACATGGACGTGCCGGCCGGGGATCTGGTGCTGGCCATCGAGACCGGCTTGCGCCGACGACGCCGTACCAACCTGGTGTGCCGGCTCGAGGTCGATGAAAGCATGTCGAGCGAAGTGCTCGAGCCGCTCACCTCCGAGCTCGAGCTCGAACATGACGACGTCTACACCTCGCGCGTGCCGCTCGACCTCTACGCCCTTTCGGCGCTCTACCAGCTCGATCGTCCGGAGCTGAAGAACGAACGCTATCTGCCCGTGACCCAACCGCAGCTGATGGCTGCTGCGCGTGACAAGCATGCGACCGGGTTCTTCGATCTCTTGCGCACCACCGACGTGCTGGTCCACCACCCCTACGAGGCGTTCCAGACGTCGGTGCAGGCGTTTCTGGAGCAGGCGGCTTCGGATCCGGCCGTGCTTGCCATCAAGCACACGCTCTATCGCACTTCGGGGCCGACCAACGCCATCGTGCACACGCTCAACCGCGCCGCTGCCGATGGCAAGCAAGTGGTGGCGCTGGTCGAGCTGCGCGCGCGCTTCGACGAGGCGGCCAATATCGAGTGGGCGCGCATGCTGGAGGAGGCCGGCGTGCACGTGGTCTATGGTGTCGTCGGCCTGAAAACCCACTGCAAGACCGCGCTGGTCGTGCGACAGGAAGCGGACGGTATCCGGCGCTACTGTCATATCGGCACCGGAAACTACAATCCGACTACAGCTGGCAGCTACGAGGACATCGGCATCTTCTCCGCGGACCCTGCGCTCTGCGCCGACCTCTCCGAGCTCTTCAACTACCTGACCGGTTGCAGCCGGCAGGCGGCGTATCGGCGCATCCTGGTGGCGCCCGAGAGCCTGCGCTCGGCGCTCATGCAGGAGATCCACACCGAGGCCGAAGCTCCGGATGGCGAGATCGCCATCAAGGTGAACAATCTCGCCGACCCGGGCATCATCGATGCGCTCTACGCGGCGTCGCAGGCCGGCGCCACGGTCGATCTCTTGGTGCGCAGCATCTGCTGTCTGCGACCGGGCGTGCCCGGGCTTTCGGAGCGCATCCGCGTGCGCTCGGTGCTCGGGCGCTTCTTGGAACACTCGCGGGTGTTCCGCTTCGGCAGCGAAGCCCGCGGCCGGCGCTACTACATCGGCTCGGCCGATCTGATGGTGAGAAACCTGGACGAGCGCGTCGAGGTCCTGGCTCCGGTCGACGACCCAGCGCTGCGACAACGTCTCGATGAAGTGTTTGCGCTGGGGCTCGCCACGGCGGACAGCTGGCACTTGGATGCGCAGGGCGAATGGAAGCGCGTGCGGACCGATCCTGCAGCACATGCCCAGACACGGCTGCAGAAGTTGGCAAAGGAACGCTGGGCGGCGGGAGCGGAACGCGCTAAAGCGGGTCCATGAGAACCTTTCTGGTTCGCCATGGGAAGGCCAAGAAGCGTGCG
>JADGRG010000380.1 GCA_017881145.1 Sandaracinaceae bacterium
ACCACCGAGCTCTCGAGCGCGATCTCCGAGAAGGGCATCTACCCCGCCGTGGATCCGCTCTCCTCGACCTCGACCATGCTCGCCCCAGCCATCATCGGCCAGCACCACTACCGGGTGGCGCGTCAGGTGCAGCAGACCTTGCAGAAGTACAAGGACTTGCAGGACATCATCGCGATTCTCGGCATGGACGAACTCTCGGAGGACGACAAGCTCACGGTGGAGCGCGCCCGCAAGATCGAGAAGTTCCTCTCGCAGCCCTTCTACGTGGCGCAGGCGTTCACCAACATCCCCGGTCAATACGTGCCCCTGGCCGAGACCATCGCTTCGTTCGAAGAGATCCTCGACGGCAAGCACGACGGCCTTCCCGAGCAGGCCTTCCACTTGGTGGGCAACATCGAGATGGCCAAGGTCAAAGCCAAGAAGCTGATGGAGAGCTGACGTGGCGCAAGACAAGAGCGAAGCCACGGTCCTGAGTCTGCAGATCGCGACACCGCTCGGCATGCAGCTCGACATCGAAGTCGAGTCCGCGCAAGTGCCGAGCGTGGCTGGCGAGTTCGGCGTGCTGCCGGGCCACCTTCCGCTCTTGGCGGCGCTCAAGCCCGGCGTGCTCAAGTATCGCAAGCAGGGACAAGCTGCGGCGGTCGCTGTGGGCGCCGGTTACGTCGAAGCCGATGCGAGCCGCGTGCGCCTGATCTCGGAGTTCTTCGCGCGTCCGCAGGACGTCGACATCGAGCAAGCGCGCAAGGACCTGGCGAAGGCCGAGGAGCGTCTGAAGGCGTTCCGCGGCATGTTCGGCGACCCTGAGCACGGCGAAGCGCAAAAGGAGCTGGACTGGGCTCGCGCTCGCATCGAACTCGTCGCTCACTGACCAATAAGACTATTGCTCGCGCTGCCAAAGCCGATTACCGTCGGCCGCCATGCAGACGCGCAGAGCGCTGGCCTATGGAGTGCTGCTTTTCGGGCTCCTCTTGCCCTTTTCGGCCTCAGCTGAGCAGCGCAAGGACTGGCTTCTGGCCGCCCCGGGTGAGCCTGGCACGTACGTCAATCTGGACGTGATCTTCGGCGCGTTTCAGGCCGGTCTCGAGCACCGCGTCAATATCTTCGGCGGCGCCAACCAGCTCACGCTGCGTGGCTCGGCGATCGCGGCGGTTCCCTTCAGCAGCACGCAGGTCGACGCGGATCTACGCATGCTGGTCCTCACGCTGGGCATGAGCGTCGGCGGCATGGACGTGTGGCGTAACCAGACCTTCGCGCCCGGCGAGCCGGTCAATCGCAAGGAGCGTCGCGAGCGCGACGCAGCCGGTGACTATAACTCCTCGGTGTTCGGTTTCTGGGAAGGTCGTGCACAGCTCGATCTGCCATTCAACGACTACGTGCTCCTCCACAACGTGAACTCGTATCGCGTGTCTGGTGCGCCGAGCCGCAGCTTCGACAACCTGCTCAACGTCGTGCACGACGGCAACTACGAGCGCTCCGACTTCCAGCTCTTCCTCAAGCACCGCGATTACGGCGCCATCGGACCGATGTTCCAGGTGCTGGATTTCTCGGAAGGTGGCCATCATCACACGCAGCTCAACTACGGCTTCGTAGTGATCTCGCGGGCCGGCTTGGCGCGTCGCAACGACCTCCTGCTCTTTCAGATGCTCTGGAACGCCGGTGACACCCTCGGCGGCTACGACAACAGCGCGTCTTACGGCATGGCCATGCTGCGCGGTCCGGTGATGTTCACTTTCGCCTATCGTTCGGTGATCAGTCTTTGACCGCAGGCGCGGCCTTATCCAGGTGCTGCAGCGCTTGCTCGGCGGCGAGTTGCTCGGCTTCGAGCTTCGAGCGGCCTTCGCCGAATGCGAAGGCTGCGCCCTCGACCATCATCGCGACGCGGTAGATGCGCGCATGTGCGGGGCCGCTCTGGCTTTGCACTTCGTAAGTCGGCGGCTTCTTGCCCTGGCTTTGCAGCGACTCCTGCACGCGGGTCTTGAAGTCCCGCTCGCCCGGCGGCCGCTCTGCCAGGCCCTGCGCAAAGAGGCTCCGACACACGCCCAGTGCCGCTTGGATGCCCCCATCCAGATACACGGCGGCGACACAGGCCTCGAGCGTGCTGGCCAAGAGGCGCGGCTTGTCGCGACCGCCCGAACGCTCCTCGCCACGGCCGAGGCGCAGACCTGCACCCAGTGCGAGCCTGCGCGCAATGGCCGCGAGCCCTTCCTCGCAGACCAAGTCGGCGCGGCGTCGTGTCATCTCGCCAGCGCTGGCTGCGGGGAAGCGCTCCCAGAGCAACGCCGACACGGCCCACTGCAACACGGCGTCGCCCAGAAACTCCAGCCGCTCGTTGTCGGTTCGGACCTGCCCGGGTTTTTCGTTGCGATAGGATGAGTGCGTCAGTGCATCGACCAGCAGGCTCGGGTCGGCGAACTCGTGCGCGAGAGCGGCCGTGATCGCCGCGCTGATCGTCGCCTGGCTCTGTGAATCGTCACCCATCAAGTCGGCCGTGAAGACGCAAGCGCCGCGCGCCTGCGCGTGTGTCAGTGGAGTGCGAAGGGCGGGAATCGAACCCGCACGCCCGAAGGCACCAGAACCTAAATCTGGCGCGTCTGCCAGTTCCGCCACCTTCGCTCTTGGTCGCGTTGGACCTTGCGCAGCGTCGTGCCTGGACGGGCCCGTGTCAACCGCTCCGTGCTATGCTCGCGGCCGTCTTGGCCTGGGAGTCGTCATGACCACGCAACGCAGGGCCGGCGCGCCCGTCCACAGCTCTCACGTAGCGCGTCTCACTCGTTTGGTGCGTGCGCGAGCTTCCATGCTCGCTTCCATGCTCGCATGCTTGCTCACCTGCACGTTGGCGCTGCTATGCGTGTCCGCGCCGGCTTTCGCCCAGGAGGACGACAAGGCTCGCGCCAAGCAGCACTTCGGCGAGGGCGTGTCGAGCTACGAGGCTGGCCACTATGAGCAGGCCCTTTCGAGCTTCCAAGAGGCGTATCGACTGAAGCCGCACCCGCTGGTGCGCGTGAACATCGCCAACTGTTACGACCGCTTGGACCGACCGGTCGCAGCCATCTTCCATTTCGAGCTCTTCCTCGAGTCCAAAGAAGGCAGCCCGGCGCAGCGAGCTGAGGTCAAGAACGCGCTCAAGGAGCTGCACAAGCGCGTCGGCAAGCTGACGCTCAATGTCTCGCCTGATGGTGCACGTGTCACGGTCGACGAGGGCGAAGCGCGCCGAGCGCCGATCATGGAAGCCATCGTGCTCAAGGTTGGTGAGCACAAGCTGGTCGCGCAC
>JADGRG010000381.1 GCA_017881145.1 Sandaracinaceae bacterium
GACACCGCGGCGACAGGTAGCCCAAGCGCCGCGATATCACGCACTAAGTTCCGTGCCGAGGGCGGGATTCGAACCCGCATGCCTCGCGGCGAGCGATTTTAAGTCGCCTGCGTCTGCCCTTCCGCCACCCCGGCTTTCGTTGAGCCCGGCAGCTCTCCTCTACGCCGATTCGCGGCTTACGTCCTCGCAATCTCGGTCACGCTACAGAAGTAGCGCTCCCTCGCTTGCTGCGGGCGCGCTCGCGACTCGACGCAGATGAGAGCCGCCGGTCCGTCGCAGAACGCTATCACCACAAGCAGGACGCCGCGAGGCTGCTGCGCAGCTCGCGCACCACACGCGAACCGACGCGACCGGCAATCACTACCAGCAACGCGTCAGCACCAACGCTCTCGCGCCTGAAGGCGACGGAGGCGCGAGCGTCGCGAATTGGGGTGCAGTCGCGAGCGCCCCCGCAGGGCCGGAGGGAGCGCTACCTTCGTAGCGTGACCGACGGCCCGAGGAGGTAAGCCGCGAATGCGCCCCAAGGCGCGGCGCGATCAATTATATTCGTCCATGTGCGGCGGCATTTGGGGGCCGGGGACTTCCGCGCGGATGTCGACGATCTTGTTCTGGCGATCGACACGCACGACCTTCGGTTCGTGGGTGCGCGCTTCTTCGTGACTCATCTCGCCAAACGTCGCGAGGATGACCAGGTCGCCCGGGATGTTGCCGTGAGCTGCGGCGCCGTTGATGCAAATCACGCCCGATCCGCGTGGGCCTGGCAGCGCATACGTAACCAAACGCGTGCCTCGCGTGATGTTCCAGATATGCAGTTCCTGATTGGACAGGATGTCCGCCGCATCCAGCAGGTCGGCGTCGATGGTGCAGCTGCCTTCGTAGTGAAGATCAGCGTGCGTGATCACCGCCCGGTGAATCTTCGACCAGAACATTCTCCGTTGCATTTTGAAACCTACCTCTTGGCCGCCGTAGCGTCCCGACGGTCGGGTACACCCGGAGCTGAGATTACTCTACATGGGGCCTCCGGACGCTGCAAGCGGACCTTCTAGGGGGCAGCGGATTGTAGTGCCCGTGCGCAGCCTTGGCAGCCGTTGACGAGGCCTGCGGCGGGGCGCAACCGACGACCAAGCCAGCTCCCGCCCGCCCACCCAAACCCCGGTCTGGGTCGCACCGGATCATTCCCGTAGAAAGGAGAGACCGACCAGATAGCCGTCGGGCAGTTCGCGCGTCCAGGCCACGCGCGCCATCTCGACGGTCTTGCCTTCGTCGAGCGCGACCTCCACGACGCAGACCACGCCTACCGGCAATTCTCGATCGACGGCGACTCGCAAGCCACCATCACTCGCATTGATCACGACACCGTGCGCAGAAAATGGCTCGAGCACCTCGACGTCAGCGTTGAGCGGATAGCGCTCGGTGGTGCGGCGTCCAGGATGATCGGATGGCGATGATCGGCGCGAGGTGATGGGACTCTCGTCGGCGGTCAACCTCGCACGATGCGGGCTGCCTCTGCGAGCAGTGTACACGGATGCTCCTGTCTGCGTCGCGCCGGGCGAGGACTAGCGATTGCCGCACGTGAAGTCGCGGTGTTAGCATTCGCCCATCATGACGTGCAGCTGCCGACACGGGAGCCAGAGCGGGTGAGTGACCTCACGTTCGACAAGGTCAAGGCCGCCGTACTGGACGCGGGCTTCGAAGTTCTGCGCGCCAAACCAGACACGATTCAGCTAGCGGCGCGCGTGCGCTCCCACCTGATGGACGCAGGCGTGCGCGTGAAGGTCGCAGACGGGGTGACCATCTCCGTCGTGGTCCGGGGTCAACGTTCCGACTTCCCCGCAGCCACCGGCGACGAGATCTTCGAAGCCGTGCGGGCCTCGGCGGCCCACGGAGCGAGCGCCCGAGGCTTCGCCGAAGAGGCTGCCGTTTGCCGCACGCTCCACGACCCAGTCGACGACACCCGTGTCCTCGATGTCTGGTACGAGCTGACGTTCAGCAAGCCCTGCGGCGATCTAGCGACGCTCATGCAGGATCTAGAGTGGGCGCTGACGATGCCCAAGTGCGTGTCCGCCTGAAGCGTCGTGCTGCAGCGATCTGCGAGCGCTGCGTGCTCGCGCAAGACTCGCTGAAGCCAGCCACTTAAATGCGAAGGCCGCTCGGCGAACCGGGCGGCCTCGTAAGCCAATCCTGGCTTATGCACGGCTCTTGCCGGCTAGTTCTCCACCTTCGTGACGTTCTCGGCGAATAGACCCTTGGGTCCTTCCTTCAGCTCGAACTGAACCGTCTGACCTTCTTCAAGCGTGCGAAAGCCATCCCCTGCGATCTGCGAGTAGTGGACGAAGACATCGGACTCATCGTCTTGCTTGATGAATCCAAACCCCTTCGCATCGTTGAACCACTTCACTGTACCTAAGGCCATGCCTACTTCCTCCATGTACGGCGGCACGAACGCCACCCGTTTCCAATGCTGACGCGCCCCCGGATCGAACCTCTTCCCCCCGCGAGGCGCATTGCGAACGAGCGTGAAACTAACGCTTCCCCCCTCGTGCTTGGTTCCGAAGACTAATGTTGAGGCGAGATCAGTCAAGACTCTTCCAGGCAAAAGTGGCCTTTTTTCTGGGCAAATTGTGACACTGCAGTGCGTTTGTGCGCGAAAGTGTGTGATGTGATCCGCACTCCCACGTGACAAGCAAGAACCGGCGCAAGCTGTGTTCGGTAGCGTGCACCCCCTCGACGTGGAGCAAATGGCTGGGTGCCCGCGCGCGGGCAAGCCGAGCGAATTCATGTGCTTCAGAGCGTATGCAGAGCGGCGCTCTGAGTCCTACCGCGCCGCCGCCCAGGGCTGCAGCCGACGCGGACTCGCCATGCGCAATGCTCGCCCACTTGCCGGCACTGAGCGCGCGAGCACCGACTAACGACTAAGGTTGCAGCCGCGACAGCCGCCACGCTGAGTCGCTGCGCGTGAAGAGCCATCGATCGTGCAAGCGACCTTGGCGATCACGCCAGAATTCGACGGCGTCGGCAGCGATGCGAAAGCCACCCCAGTGATCTGGCCTCGGCACACGCTCTGCGCTCGCGAAGCGCGCCTGCTCTGCTTCAAAATGCGAGTCGAGCAGAGCGCGGCTTTCGATCGACGCACTCTGCTCCGAGGCCCAGGCTCCGAGCTGCGAGATGCGCGGGCGTTGCGCGAAGTAGGTGTCTGCCTCGTCCGCCGAAATGCGCGTGACCTTGCCCTCGACACGAACTTGCTCGCCGATCGATGACCAATGAAACGCCAACGCTGCGTGCGAGTTGTCGGCGAGCTCGCGCGCTTTGCGACTGCGATAGTTGGTGAAGAACGTGAAGCCGCGCGAGTCGACGAGCTTCACCAACACGAAGCGCACCGAGGGCTGACCAGCGGTGGAGACGGTCGCCAGAGCCGCACGAGTCGCATCGAACGTCTCTAGTGAAGCCGCGCGCGCGAGTGAGCTCTGAAACCAAGCGATCGGGTCGCGCGTTGGCGCGCC
>JADGRG010000382.1 GCA_017881145.1 Sandaracinaceae bacterium
CTTTTGGACACAGAGCTCCCGAAAGTCGCTTGAATCATGGTCCGCGGAGCTTGCGGTGCGTGTCCACGCCGAGCTCTCGCGCGAACAGAGGGTCGAGCTGGCACGACCCACCGAGCCGCCGCCGCCAGCGGCACCCGAGCCGGAAGTGGCGCCGGCACCGCGCGCCGCAGCACACGCACCCAGGGAACACGCTGCACAACCAGCCCAGCCGCCACCGCCCGCGCAGGCCGGAACCATCGTCGCCGCCAATCCGGACGCGCCGGTGGACCTGACCAGCAGCCCATTCGTCACCGGTACGGCGAACGCCTATGCGGGCGGAGTCACCACTGCCGCCGGCTCCAGCCAGATTGCGGTGCACACGGTCGATGTCGCTCCACAGGCGCCACGCATGCCCACCGCGCGGGCAGCGCCGGCGCTGCCCGACGAATCCAGCCGCGTCGAGCTGCAGGAGCAAGACTGGAAGTGCGCATGGCCGAGTGAAGCGCAAGACGAAGCCATCGACGAAGAGGTGGTGGTGCTGCGCGTGGTGGTGCGCGCGGACGGCAGTGCAGAGTCCGCGCGCGTGATCACTGACCCGGGCAAGGGCTTCGGCGCGGCGGCGCTGGCTTGCGCGCTGCGGACCCGCTTCGTTGCTGCGCGCGACGCGCGAGGTCGCCCAATCCTGGCGCCATCGCCCCCGATCCGCGTGAGGTTCACCCGATGACGCAAGCTCGCATGGCAAAGCGAGCCTGGCTCGCACTTCCGTTGCTCGGGCTCTTCTGGTGCGCTGGCGCGTGCCGCACCGAACGCGCCACGCCTCGACTCTGCGCTGAGATCCTCGACCGGATCATCGAGCTCGAGTTGCACGAGCGTGGGTTTCGGGATCCTGCGCTCTTGCAACGCACGCGTGACGAGCTCGGTCACGAGCTCGCGCCGGAGCTGATGGCCTGTGCGGGGATGCCCGTGCGGCCGGACACGCTGGCCTGCGTCGCGCGAGCAGCCAGCACCGAAGCGCTGAGCCACCGCTGCCTGCGGTGAGGAACCGCACGCCTGGCCTGGCAGATGAGTCCTTCAATCTCCGAGCCTGCCAGCGTCCCGGCACGCAGGCGGTCCGTAGTGGGGTTACGACAAGACGGGGGTGCGTCGCGCCGCTACTTCAACGTGAACTACAGCCCGCCTTCGACTGCCCCCGCCTGACCGGAATGGTCACCGCCAGCGTGCACCTTGAATGTGTAGGCGCCGGCCGGAAAAGCCGCGCCCTTGGGATTGCCGGTGTCGCTTGGGCCGTTCCAGTTGCGTCCGTCCCAACTGAAGGTGCCGGGATACGAGCCCGCCTTGAGCGTGACGGGACCGATGGTCTGCGGCGCGCACAGCCCCGTGTCGCATACGCAGTAGTTCTGGCTGCCGCCCAGGATCTTTTCACCCAGGAACAGGCCACTTTCATGCGCGGTCTGACAGCGACCAGCGTCCTGGCGCTGGGGCGTGACCCCAGACACGTCAGCGTCGACAACCACGTTGTAGTGGAACGTGATGCCCTGCATCGCTTGCTGCAACGTGAAGTTGCAGGTGCTGCCGTCCACGTCGATGTGCACGCCTGGCAGATTGCTCACTGAGCTGACGTTACAAGACGAGATCGGCGTCTGCGACAGCGGGTTGTGGTGGGTGATCGCCACAGCGGAGTCGGCGACGAACCAGTCCTCGCACTGCGAATTGCCGTTGGTCTGTTCGGCGGTGCGCCGGTGCCACACGTCGTAATCGCCAAGCCGCGCGCGCTGCCCAGTGCCGAGCGTGATGGATTGCTGCTCGACCGTAAGCTGCAACGCGTACAGAGCGTAGTCGCCACAAGGGTCGTGCTGCATGCATAGCACCTTGCCCTGCGTGACCGTCACGCCCTGCGGCAGATCGAGCGAGCTCGGACTACCCGAGGACCCATAATAGAAAGCCAAGGTGCCGGCCACGCGCAGCTCCAGCGCCAGCTGCGACGACCCCCAACCGAGCGTGTGGCTGCGAGCCGCGCGCACCGATACGACCGAACCCTTGCTGACCCCGAAACCGAACGGCAGCTCGCTGCCGAGCAAAAGCCAATCTGCGCCCGAGTTGCCGGTGATGCGGAGCCAGCTAAGCGCGGCGCTGCTCGACGGCCAGCTCGTCACTGCAGCTTGCGCGTCCGAGGGCACACTTGCGGTGCCCGTGCCCAGGTCTTGTACGACACCGCTCCAGCTCGCGTCGAGGTCGCTGGTGAGAGCGGCCTGCGCTGAGATGTCATAGATACTCACGTCGCTTGCGACGCTTGGCGCACCGCAACCGTCGGCGCCTGCATCGGTGTGGTCGACGCCCGTGTCGGGCTTGCCAGCGCCCGAGTCTTGGGCTGCTGGTCCGGCATCTCCGCCGTCGCGACCTGGTACGCCAGCGTCCCGACTGCCGGCCACCACGTGCTGCGACGTGCCGCACCCGAGCAGCAACGCCGCGCAAAAAAGACAAATGATGCGCGTCTGCATGAGCGAGATTCTACTGAGCATGGCGCACTCCGGCACAGGTTTAGGCGTGTTGCACTGACTGAAGCAAGAGGCAGGCCAGCACGCTCGAGATCTGTTTGCGACCGACTAGTAGCTTTGCACAGTGAAGATGATCGGTTGATTCGCGGGTCACCGCAGAAGTGGGAGCTGCTCGGGCTCGACGAGAAGCTCGATGCTGCGCGCGGCGCGCGGGGAGCGTCGGATCCAGCCACCGCGCTCGAGCGTCAGCACCATCTGGTGAACGGTGGGGGGTGTCACCACGAAGTGCTGCTGAAAGTCGGCCTCCGCGGGAGCACATCCGTTGATCCGTCGATAGGCGTAGATGAAGGCCAGGTACTGCCCTTGCTTGGCCGTGAAGGTCGGCGCGGATGGCGCGATCGACAAGTGCTCTGGTCTGCGATCTCCTTCGTGCATGAACATACGATATCGCGTGAAGCTGACGGATGACGAGCGGGCCGAGCTGATGGCGCTGCTTGCCAAGGGCAAGAGTTCGGCTCGGAAGCTCAAGCGAGCCCAGATCCTTCTCGCAACCGATGCCGGCCAAAGCGATGACGCGATCGCGGCGAACGTGCGGGTTGGGACCTCGACGGTGTTCCGTACGAAGCGTCGCTTCGTCGAGGGCAACATCGAGCGCGCGATCGCGGAAGAGACGCGGCCGGGCGCCAAGCGCAGGCTCTCTGGCAAGGAGGAAGCGCTCCTGGTGGCGACCGTGTGTACGGCGC
>JADGRG010000383.1 GCA_017881145.1 Sandaracinaceae bacterium
GCGCTGGGATCGCGGGAGAGCAGGGAGATGCAGAGCTCGTCGAGATCGGTCGGCACACCGGAGACGATCTCCGAGGGCGCCGGCGGATCGATCTCCTGCTTCTGGCGCATCACTTCCGTGAAGGAGCCCGAGAACGGAATGCTGCCGGTCAGCGCTTCGAAGAGCATGACACCGAGCGCATACCAATCGGTGGCCTCGTCGATCTCTCCGCCCGCCGCCTGCTCGGGCGACATGTACGCCGGCGTGCCCATCACGCCGGCTTCGAGCGTGCTGTGGGCGTCGGGCACGCGCTCGGTGGCGATGCCGAAGTCCAGCACCACCGCGCGGCCGTTGTCGGTCACCATCACGTTGTCGGGCTTCAGATCGCGGTGCAGTTGACCGGCTTGGTGCACCGCCATGACCGCTTCGGTGATCTGCTGCAGGACCGCGCGCAGCTCGTCGAAGTCCGGCAGCGGTGTCGGGAAGAGCGCGGAAAGACCTTTGTTCTTGGCACCGCGGCGCGAGAGCTCACGGGTGCCGCGCACGGAGAAATCGGAGACGTTGGCTGCGGCGTCGCCCAGCAAGTGTTCGAGGAAGCGCTTGCCCTCGACATACTCCATCGTGAAGAACCAATCGGTGCCTTCGGCGAAGAGCTCGTGCAAGACGACGAGGTTCGGGTGGCTGACATCAGCCAGCGCGCGAAACTCGCGCTTGAAACGATAGATGCCGGCGGCATCGACGCGGCGCAGAGTCTTGAGCGCCACCCGCGCGTCGCGCTCGCGGTCGTAGGCGAGATATACCGCGCCCATGCTGCCTTCGCCGAGCTGGCGCTCGATCACGAAACGATCGAGCCCTAGAAACCGCTCCTGCGCGAAAGTCTGCGACGCACTGCTCATCGCTCAGCGGAGCCTATCCGATCCGGACGGCCGCGGCGAGCCTCGCCACGCAGCGTTGGAGCGATGTCCCAAGCTCGGAACTAGCCTGCGTCCGGCGTGTCCATCCGGCACCACAGGATGCGGTTGTTGCCGGTGTCCGCGAAGACGTAACCACCTTGAAAGGCGGCGAGGCCGCGCGGCAGCACGATTTCGGTCTGCGTACCGTCGCCGACGGCGGCGCCGGAGCGACCGTTGCCGACCACGGTCGAGAGGCTGTGCGCGGCATCGAAATCCATGCGTCGCACGCGGTAGTTGCCGGTGTCGGCGAAGACCAGCCCGTCGTCTTCCACGAGCAGGCCTTCCATGGGTCGTAAGCGCACCGGCAGCTTCGAGCCGGAGAGCAGAGCGGGGCTGCCTACGGTGCTGGGCAGCACTCGCGTCTGGCCCGCCTGCAAAACGCCGATTTCACCGCTGTCGGTGGCGGTGAAATAGACCTCGCCGGCGGGGCCGACCGCCACCGCGTTCAGCGAGCCGTGGTTCTGCAGGATGGTGGTGACACCGGCTTGGTCGATGCGCCGAATCGCGCCATTGCCGGCGTCAGCGACGTAGAGCTCGCCCTTGGGACCGAGTGCGAGGCCGCGGGGCCCCAAGAATGACGCTTGCAGCAGATCGGTTGCGTCGGCTCCGCTGGCGCTGCCGTTGCCAGCGTAGGTTACGAGCGTGCCGTCGCTCGCCAGCATACGTAAGAGATTGTTGCCGGTGTCGCTGACGTAGACTCGGCCTTGGTTGTCGACGGCGAGGCCCGTCGGAGACATCATGCAGGTTGCCGTGCCCCCGCCCGGGCAGCGATCGAAGCGGGTGACGGTGCCGTCGCTGGCGAGCTTGCGCACCGTATTGTTGCCGGTGTCGGCGATGTAGAGCTCGCCGGCTGGACCGACGGCCACGCCTCCGGGCGAGGAGAAGGTCGCCGACCCGGCCAGCCCGTCCGCGGCACCCGCTTGACCGCTGCCAGCCAGGACCGCGCAGCGTGCAACGTTACCGACGTCGGTCATGGCATGCACCACGGTTGCAGCCATCGGCGGCAGTCCCGCGCGCGCCAGCACGTTCTCCGTGATGCGCTGGATGCGGGGATCCGCGACTCCCGGCGTCCCTAAGCCGAGCAACCAGTCGATGCAGCCCGCGGCGAACACCAGGCTCTTCTGGGTCGGGTAGTAGACGGTGGCGTTCGAGATTCCGCTGACCGCCGCGCCGTAGGGAATCAGTGGCGAGTTGCCGACCACTTCCAGGTTGGCCGGAGTCAGGTCGTTGCCCGTCAACGCATCCCATTCGATGCCGATCACGTTGCCGAGCACCTCGCCGTCGCGCACCCCGGTGCCCGCAAAGACCCAGTGCTTGGCGTCGGCCACCACGAAGGGAAACCCAGGAAAGCCCGTGTTGTCCTTCTGGTACATGATGCCGATCAACGCGTTTTCCGGACGCGCGTCGGGCGCATCCCGAAAGCGCGCCGTGGTGTCGGGGGCGTTCTTGTGCGGATCGGCCGTCGCGCTCTTGTAGCAAGTCATGATGCGTCGCGGGACGCCGGCTTGCGAAGGCTCCAAGCGGATGCGCCAGTAGGCCGAGTTGGCCGAGAAGAACCCGAGCGAGAGGCCCTGGTCGCGCGCGTTCTGAACGGCGTCTCGCTCGCTCACCGTCCAGTATTCGTCGTGCCCCACGGACATGAAGAACTTGCGGTCACTCAGCAGATCGGGATCTGCGTCCACGTCGATGTTAGTTGCGTAGCCGACGTCGTAACCTTGCTTCTCTAGCCAGCGCGCCATGAACGCATCGTGCAGGAGGTTGGCCGTCGGCACGTAGGGGCGATCGAAGCTGACGCGGTTGGCGTGGGTGCCCGTGAAGCCGGAGCTCGGGAGATAGTTGTGATAGAGGCTCATCCCACCCCAGGTGTTGTAAGCCTGCCAGGTGGTCACGCTGACCTGCACGAGCAGCGGTGCGTGCCGGCGGGCTTCACGCACCACCAGCGGCACGTAGAACTCGAAGCCGGCGTCGCTCGTGAGCTTCACGGCGTAGTAGCCGGAGAGCCACGCCGGATCGATGGTCAGGCTGAAGCTGGGCGACCACGCGCACTCGATGAGCCCGGTCGACTTGGTGACGGGGCACGCCGCTTGGGTCGTGACGGTGGCCACTTCACCGCTCGTGATCAGGCGCGCACCGAGTCCCTGGTAGTGGCCAAAGCGGTAGAGGTCCCA
>JADGRG010000384.1 GCA_017881145.1 Sandaracinaceae bacterium
GGTCGTGGCCGCCCCGTCGTGCACCTCGCCGATCTTGTGGATCTTGCCGGTGAGCTTGAGGATGCGCTCGGTCGTCGTCGTCTTACCGGCGTCGACGTGGGCGAAGATACCGATGTTGCGTTGCTTGGTGAGGTCGAACATAACGTTGCTCTGGTCCGTTCGGGGGGCGCTTACGCCGTTGCGGGCGGCGCATCCTGACTCACCGGAGGCTACGGCGCAATCTCCTCGGCGCGTGGAAGGTTGAGTCGGCGGTGGCCGAAACCCGAACGCCTGAAGACAGCCGCCACCGTTTCCGCCCCCTCCGTGGCAGGCTGCCCTCGCCCGGCGTCAGCTGAAGCGAAGCCAGCGGCGCCAGCAACGCCCCAGCGGATATGCATGCTGCACGGATGCTCAGCGGCGGCGCTTCGACCCGCCACCGTTCTCACCCTCAGCTGGCCGTGCCGGGCACTCCTCGTTCGAGGCGCTCCAGACGCACGGCGCAGGCCTTGTAGGCTGGCTGCCGTGAGTGCGGGTCGAACGCGGCGAAAGTAAGCTGGTTGGTCGTGGCGTGGTGCATCGGCATGAACACTTGACCCGGTTGCACCACGTGCGTGATGAAGGCCTTCGCCTCCGCGACGCCACGCGCTGAGCGCACCTGCACCCAATCCGTGGGACCGATGCCGAGTGCTTTGGCGTCCACCGGACTTACTTCGACATAGGGCATCGACGGGTGGAGCTTGCGCAGCACGGCGGACTTCCCGGTTCGCGTCTGCGTGTGCCACTGCGCCGAGCTTCCGCGACCTGTTAGCAGGAGCAGCGGGAAGCGCGCGCTCGTCGCTTCCGGCAGCGGTGTGGGCTCAGCGAAGACAAAGCGCGCGCGGCCGTCGCTGTGGAAGAAGCGCCCGTCCGAGAAGAGCCTGCGCTCCTCGGCCCTGCCCACACTCTGGCCAGCCGGCAGCGGCCACTGCACGCCCGCCAGGGCGTCGAGCTGCGCGTAGCCTTCGATGCCCGAGAAATCACAGGGCTGTCCGCGCGAGAGCTCCTTCATGATTTCGAACACAGCCTCGGGCGAGCTCCATCGCGCAAAGAGGTCCGCGCAGCCCCAGGCCTCGGCAACCGCTTTGAATACGTAGAAATCAGCCAACGCCTGGCCCGGCGCTCGCACGACCTTCTTGATCAAGCCGATGCGACGCTCGGAGTTGATGAAGGTGCCATCCTTCTCGCCCCACCCGGCCGCCGGCAAGAGCAGATGCGCGAAGTCCACCGTCTCGGTGGTCGTGTACATGTCCTGGACCACCAGGAAATCGAGCCGTTTGAGTGTGTCGCGCAGGTCCGCTTGATTGATCCAGGAGTGAGCGGTGTTGGTCGCGACGATCCACAGGCCTTTGATCTTCCCTGCGAGAATGCCCTCGATGATCTGATCATAGGCAAGGCTGCCCTTGTCAGGGATGCGCGCCACATCCATCCCCAGCACGCTGGCAACGTGTGCCCGGTGGTCTGGATTCTTGAAGTCACGACCACCCAAAAGATTGGTGGTGTTGGAAAAGAGCCGGGACCCCATCGCGTTACATTGTCCAGTGATGGAGTTTGCACCCGTGCCTGGACGGCCGATGTTACCGGTCAGAAGAGCCAGATCGATGATGGCTTGCGCGACCCGCACGCCCTCGTGGCTCTGATTCACGCCCATCGTCCACCAGAACGAAACGCGCTTGCCTTCGCCGATGCTGCGCACCAAGCGTTCGAGCACCTCTGCCTTGATCCCTGCGGCCTCACAGACGCGCTCGGGCGTGAATTTCGTGACGTGGGCCGAGAACTCAGTGAAGCCGTGCGTGTGGGCTTCGATGAACGCACGATCGACGAGCCCGTAGCGCAGGAGCAGGTGCGCTACACCATAGAGCAGCACGAGATCCGACTTTGGCCGCAGCGGCACGTGTAAGGTCGCCGCCATCGCGGTTTCCGTGCCGCGTGGATCGAGCACGATGATCTCGGGCTTGTTGCGGTTCTTACAGACCCGCTCCCACATGATCGGATGAGCGATGCACGGGTTTGCGCCGACGAAGACCAGAACATCGGAGAGCTCGAAGTCCTGATAGGTGTAAGGTGGCGCATCGAACCCGAACGCCTCCTTGTAGGCGACCACGGCGGTCGCCATGCACTGCCGCGTGTTGCCATCGCCGTGCACCATCCCCATACCGAACTTCGCCAACGCCCCCAGCAGCGCGAGCTCTTCGGTCGGAATCTGGCCGGTGCCGAGGAAGGCCACCGACTCCGGGCCGTACTTCGCCTGGATCGCCTTGAAACGTGAGGTGAAAGTCTCGAGGGCTCTCGGCCAATCGACCATCGTAAGCTCGCCGCGCGCGTTGCGTAGCAGCGGAGTGGTCGCGCGATCGGGCGCCCGCAGCGGTGTGAGCGCCTCCCAACCCTTTGGGCACGCCATGCCCAGGTTCACGGGGTAGTTCTTCGAGGGTGTAAGATTGACCGCCTCGGCATTCTTCAAGTGGACGTCGAGCCCGCAGCCCGTCGAGCAGAAACCGCAAACCATGGTCGTGGTGGCATCTGGCTGCAGGCGGGTCGGAACCTGACCCAGACCAAAACCGCCATCGGTGCGCGCCAGCTCGCGCGTCAGCTCGCCATCGCGCGTATGCAGTAGGCGTTTGGCGCGCAGCGCCCAGCGCGCGAGCGTGCGAGTCATCAGCTGAGCCCGCCAGGCATGCGCGGCGCGCTGACGGCCGCGAAGAATAGGGAGCGCTCGACCAAGGATGCCGTCAGCAGCAAGCCGAGCGAGAGCGACGCCGCAATGAGCGGGCCCGCGCCAAAACCGGTGTCCACCAAGGCGGTGCAGATCAGCGGCAGGACGCAGCCGCCGAGCAGAGCGAGCAATGCACGCAGCCAAAGTTGGCCCTGCAGCGCACCGGTAAGTAGCAGCGCGGAGCGCTTGAGATCGTTCTGTTGCTTATCTCGCAGATGCAGGCAGATCGAGAGCTCGGAGAGCAGCTCGATCCCGGCCGCCAGCATGAGCCCCTTGGAGAGCAGGGTCGCAATGTGAGCGAGCTCCACGAGGTGTGCATCGCCGCCGAAGAGCGCGCCGGAAAGGATGGTCGTCCAGAGTGTGGTCGCCGTGCCTAGCACCACGGTGGTCATCAAGAACTTGAAGCCAGTGCGCGAGAAGCTCCAGAACTCGCGCAGCGTGGCCTGGTAGACCATCACCGAGCAAAACACACCGACACCGCCACAGAGCGCCACGAACGCTCCGAGATAACTCTGCAGCGCGTCTGCGACGCCCGAGGGCAGAGCCGGGCAGTGCAGGACGCGACAGAGCGGCTCGCGCCAAACCACCGCGGCGTATACGACGGCTGCTTTGGCAAAGACCGCGAAGGCGATGATCTCACGACTCAGCCAGGACGTGCGCAGCCCCAGGAACGCGCGAAACGCGTAGAGTGGCCGGCCCAGATGGAAGATGCTGGCGGCCAGCGCAACCAAGCCGACACCGAGCGCGAAGAGCGAGTGCAGCGGTAGCAGCAGCGAACGCACGGACTCGGACAAGAAGCTGCTCACCACACGATCGATGCAAAACGCACCCGCCGAGAGCTGGGTGAGGACCAGCATGACCGCCAGCGGGCGGTGCTGGTGTGACGGGCGGACGGCGTAGAAGTCCGCCGGCAAGGTGTTGCGTGGATAGGCGCGGGTCGACTTGTAGGTGGTGGTCGGCGCAGTGATGCCCGGTGAGGGAGCGCCGGGCAGGAAGGAATCGCTCTGCGCGTCTTCGAGCACGGCATCGCGTCGCACCACTTGGATCGAGATAGCCTCGTTCGGACAAGCCTGCACGCAGGCCGGCGCTTCGCCCGCTGCGAGTCGATCACTGCACATATCGCACTTGCGCACGATGCCCTTCTTTGCGCTGTATTGCGGCACCTCATAGGGACAGGTCAGCGTGCAGTATTGGCAACCGATGCATTGATCATCCAGGTGCTTGACGATGCCGGTGATCGGATCCTTTTCGTACGCGTTGACGGGACAGCCCTTGAGGCAGGCCGGATCGACGCAGTGGTGGCAGGCGGTTGTAACTGTCTGTTGTATAGGCGCTTCTGGAGTTCCGCCGTGCAAGAGGCCCACGAAGCGCCAGGTCTCCCCTTCATCGAGCCCGTTTTGACTGTGGCACGCCGTCACGCAGGCCTTGCAGGCGGTGCAGCGGTCCAGGTCGACCTGAAAGCCATACTGCTCCCCGGCCTTCGGTGCGCTGAGCGGGATGAGATCTTGGTAGTAGCGTTGCTTGCCCTCGAGCTCTTCGTGTTTGCGCGCGAAGCGCTCGACGGGCACTAGCTCGGCTTGCTCGCGAAGGTAGTCGGTGAGCAAGGGCAACCGAACCACTGTGCCTCCATGCGCCATGCGCTATTCTGCCGCCTCGACGATGTCACAGGGCTCGGCATGCTTGCAGATTGCGTCCTGCAATGCCGCGGCCGGCGGGAGCTCAACGTACACCACGCCTGCGTTGACCTGCACAGGAAAGGTCGCAATCGAGTAGTCGTCGCCCGACAAGCTTTCGCCGGTGTCCAGAGCGAAGGTCTTCTTGTGCATCGGACACGCCACCTTGGGTCGCCCTGCGTCGTCGCCGACCAGACCGCGCGCCAGCACCATGTCCTTTCGGTGCGGACACATGTTCTGGGTCGCATACCACTGCCCGCGCGAAGCAAAGTGGAAGACCGCCAGCTGAACTTCGCCGTACTTGATCGCCACCCCGCCTTCGCGTGGCACGCCCGCGGCATCGATCACAGGAACCCAGCGACGATTCGAGAGCGGCAGGCGCCTCTTCGGCGCGGGCTTCTTCGCCGGCTCCTTCGCCCAGGCTGCAGGCCGGATCTGACCGCGTTCGCTCACCAGACGCACGCTTGGATCGGGCGCCGGTGTGTTTGCGAAGTGCTGGAAGCGCGCGCGATGCGCCGGGCTCTTCAAGACCTCCGTCCATTCGCAACGATACGACGCCACCAACGCGTTCATCTGACGCTCCAGCTCGGAGGCCAGGCCCAGGCTGTCATTGATGATCACGTCGCGCAGATGCGCGATGCCGCCATCCATCTTCTCCAGCCACACCGAAGAGCGAGTGAGCTTGTCCGCAGTGCGGATGTAGAACATCACGAAGCGATCGATGTAGCGAAGGCAGGTCTCGTCATCGAGGTCAGCAGCCAGCAGGTCCGCATGACGCGGCTTCGATCCACCATTGCCGCAGACGTAGAGGTTCCACCCCTTCTCGGTGGCAATGATGCCAAAGTCTTTGCTCTGCGCCTCCGCGCACTCCCGCACGCAACCGCTGACCGCACTCTTCAGCTTGTGTGGAGCACGGATGCCCTTGTAGCGTTCCTCGACGCGGATCGCGAAGCCGACGGAGTCCTGCACACCATAGCGACACCACGTGCTGCCGACGCAACTCTTGACCGTGCGCAGCGCCTTGCCGTAAGCGTGACCGCTCTCGAAGCCGGCCCCGACGAGCTCCTCCCAGATATCCGGGAGTTGGTCGAGGCGCGCGCCGAAGAGATCGATGCGTTGGCCGCCGGTGATCTTGGTGTAGAGACCATACTTCTTGGCGACCTGTCCGAGGACAATCAGCTTCTCCGGTGTGATCTCGCCACCCGGAACACGAGGCACCACAGAATACAGACCGCCACGTTGCACGTTGGCGAGATAGCGATCGTTGGTGTCTTGCAGCGTGTCGTGCTCCAGCACCATTTCGTTGTAGACACTCGACAGAATCGACGCGACCACCGGCTTGCAGATCTCACAGC
Organism: Sandaracinaceae bacterium; assembly: GCA_017881145.1. Classification (GTDB taxonomy): domain Bacteria; phylum Myxococcota_A; class Polyangia; order Polyangiales; family JAFGIB01; genus JADGRF01. Next base: position 5,757 of record JADGRG010000384.1, read on the forward strand.
CCTCCCCACGGCCGATCTTCTCGACGATTTCTTCCCAGGTTCGGTAGCCCCGCACCGAGATGATCTCGTAGAGCTCTTTGCGAGAGTAGACGAAGTGCTGGCAGAGCTCTCGGCTGATGCTCTTGCCTGCCGCCTTTAGCTCGGCGCTCAGAATGTCAGTCACGAGCGGCACGCAGCCACCGCAGCCGGTGCCGACGCGCGTGCTCGCCTTTAGGTCCGCGATGGTGCAAGCACCCTTCTCTCTGATCTGCGTGCACAGACCGCCCTTGGTGACGTTGTTGCATGAGCAGACTTGCGCGTCGTCGTCCAGCGTTACGTCCGACCCGCCGTCGCGCTTGCCGAGAATCAACTCTTCCGGGGAACACGGCAACGCTTTGTTAGAGCGCGCGACTTGCACGAGCGTGCCGTATTGCGACGCGTCTCCGACCAAGATCCCGCCGAGCAGACGCTTGGCGTCATCGCTCACGACCAGCTTCTTGTAGACGCCGTTGACCAGGTCGTGCAGCACCACCTCCTTGGTCGGCTCCTTCACGGTGAACGGATCGCCGAACATGGCGACGTCGACGCCCATCAGCTTGAGCTTGGCGGATTGGTCGGCGCCGTTGAACGACGCTTCCCGTCCATGGAGTCGCTTGGCCAACACGTCTGCCATCTCGTAGCCGGGAGCTACCAAGCCATAGATGACGCCACGGTGCAGCGCGACCTCACCGATGGCGTGCACCTGCGGAGCGCTGGTCGCCAGTGTGTCGTCCACCATCACGCCGCCGCGATCGCCCACGGCGATGCCTGCGCTGCGCGCCAACTCATCGCGCGGACGGATGCCCGCCGAGACCACCACCATGTCGACCTTCAGCTCTTGGCCGCCCTTGAAACGCAGTCCTTCGCAGCGCTCATTGCCCAGCACCGCTTCGGTTGCGGCGCCCAGGTGGACGCGCACGCTGAGCGCTTCGATGGCGCGCAAGAGCAGCTTGCCGCCAGCGTCGTCCAGCTGACGCGACAAAAGGCGCGGTGCCAGCTCCACCACGTGCGTGGTCAGCCCGAGTTGTTGCATGGCCCGCGCCGCTTCCAGACCGAGCAGCCCACCTCCCAGCACCGCCACTGACTTGGCCCCACTCGCGTAGGCTTTGATCGCGGCCAGGTCATCGATGGTCCGATACGCAAACACACCTGGCTTTTCGATGCCGGGGAGCGTGGGCATAAAGGCTGCCGAGCCGGTCGCCAGCACCAGGTCGTCGTAGGCGAGCTCCTTGCCGTCCACCGTGCGCACGATGCGACGCGCCGTGTCGATGCTCGTAGCCCGGCACCCGATCCGCAAGTCGATCCCAGTGTCGGCGTAGACACTAGGCTCCGCCAGCAGCAACGAAGTAGGGTCCTCGTCGTCGTAGTAGTGGGTGAGGTTGACGCGATCGTAGGGCGCGTGTGGCTCCTCTCCGAGCATGATCACCCGAAAACGGCCTTCGCTGTCGAGCTCTCGCACGCGGACGCAGAAGCGGTGTCCGACCATGCCCGCGCCAACGACCAATAAGGTGTGCTTCTTCATCGTCGTTTCCTTGGCGTTCGGTTCATTCGGCGGGTTCGAGTTGCAAGCCGCCGCTCGCGACTTCGCTGGCGGCGCGCGCCCGCAGGCTCGCGTCCATCTCGAGTCGGGCCACGCGCTCCTCCTCGGGCGAGAAGCGCACCAAGAGCGCGACCACCGAAGACACCGTCACCGCAATCGAGAGAAAGGAGAACGCATCGGCGGTGCGCAAGAGCTCGTTGCGGAAGAGCAGACCTGCCAGGACCGCCCCCATGTTACCGCCTGCGCCGACGATGCCGGCGATGGACCCGAGCGCCCGCTTGTTGAGCATCGGCACGATGGCGTAGGTCGCGCCACACGAAGCGCTGACGAAGAGCGAGAACGCGATGTAGAAGGTGACGGCGGCTGGCAGAAGACCCATACGCGAGAAGCCAAACAAGAGAACGCCTTCACAGAAGAGCGCACCCGCCAGCACCGTGACGCGCCCGCGCAAACCATGGCTCATGCCAATGCGGTCGCTGACGAAGCCGCCGAGCGTGCGAGCGAAGATGTTCATCGAGCCGTGCAGCCCAGCCACGATGCCGGCGCCTTGCACGCTCAGCTTGAAGCTGTCGTGAAAGTAGAGCGCGGCCACGTTGTTGATCGTCAGCTCGACACCGAAACACGCGCCGTAGGCCACGAAGAGCGCCCACACCCGCGGCTCGCGCATGGCCGTCATGAAAGTGCCCGACCGACCAGAGCTGGTCGCCAGCTCACCACGTGCTCGGAGGTCTTCGAAGTTGCCGCTTGGGGTGTCTTGGGTGAGGAAATAGTAGGCAACGCCCGCAGCCATCAGCAGCACGCCCGGCACGACCATGGCCAGACGCCAGGCCCAGTGTTGTCCGACGCCAAGCCCGAGCAGCGCCGCAAAGAGCAGTGGCATCGCCATCTGCGTGATGCCGCCACCCAGGTTGCCCCAGCCTGCCGTGGTCGCATTCGCCGTCCCCACGCAGTTGGGCGCGAACATCTGCGACGTATGATATTGGGTGATGACGAAGGACGCGCCGATTGCGCCGATCAAGAGCCGGCAGATCAAGAAGCTGGTGTAGTCGTGCGCGAAGCCGATGCCCATCACCGGCAATGCGCCGAGCACCAGCAGCACGCTGTAGCAGCGCCGCGGGCCGACCCGGTCACAGAGCCAACCCAAGAGGAGGCGCGCTAGCACCGTGATGGCGACCGAGGCGATCACGGTGTTGCCGACCTGCGCCTTGGTCAAACCTAGCTCGTCGCGAACCACCGCCATCAACGGCGCAATGCCGAACCAGCCGAAGAAGCAGAGAAAGAACGCGAGCCACGTCATGTGAAACGTGCGCATCGCAGGTGTGCGAAACTCGCTCAGGCGAATCGCTACGGCCTTTTCGTACAACATGACGCGCTTGCTCTCCCTGCACCGGCGTCGCACTAGAGCGATGCGCCATGGAGAGAGCTTGGCCGCCGACTGTTTCCTGCTCTTTTGGGCGAGGCTAAATGGAGTGACGCAGGTCAATCCAGAGGGTCACAGCCTGGACCTACGCGCGGGTGGAAGGCGAAGTGGCGACGTCGCTGCGTCGCCAGACACCAATCTGGATGCGTGGCAC
>JADGRG010000385.1 GCA_017881145.1 Sandaracinaceae bacterium
GAGGCCATGCTTGATGACGTCGTCGGCTTCCACGCTTTATGTTGATATCAACATAAGGCATGTTATGCGAACTCCTGGATTATGTTGATTTTGGTTGTGGGTGTGGCTGTGGGGCTGGTGATTGTGGCTTGGGGGTCGGCATAATCCTGGGGGTCTGAGGTCGGCGAGTCTTCTCTTCTTTGCAATCGAGGGAAGGGGAGTCGTTGATGAATGATTCAGCGCGGGTCTGGGTGTCGGGGCCGCTTGAGCCGTTCGCGGTACCGGAGGGGGCGGTGGAGGGGCTGCTCTATCGCTACCGGCGGTACTTGGTGGTTGAGCGGGGTGTGGGCGCGTCAACCATCCGTGGCTATGTCCGTGTCGCCGGGCAGTTTCTTGATGGCAGGGTCTGCTCGGACGAGGGCGATCTCGACCTGGAGCAGTTGCGGGCCGGGGATGTGACGGCGTTCGTGGTTGCGCGTTGTCCTTCGCAGTCGCAGGGCTCGGCGAAGCTGACGGTGAGAGCGCTGCGCTCGCTGCTTGGCTTCCTTTATCTGGAGGGCATGATCGACCGGCCGTTGGCCGGTGCGGTGCCGTCGGTCGCCAGCTGGCGGCTTTCCGGGTTGCCGAAGGGCCTCTCGCCCGCGGAAGTCGCTGGTCTGCTGGAGAGCTGCGACCGGGCGAGTGTGGTTGGTCGCCGTGACCTGGCGATGTTGATGCTGCTCGCGCGGCTGGGGTTGCGCGCGGGCGAGGTCGCCGGGCTTGAGCTTGACGACGTCGATTGGCGGGCGGGTGAGATCGTCGTGCGCGGCAAGGGTGATCGTCGCGAGCGGCTGCCGCTGCCCGCCGATGTCGGCGAGGCGATCACGGCGTATCTGTGTGACGGGCGCCCAAAGACCGCGCAGGGACGAGTGGTCTTCGTTCGGGTGAGGGGCACTCAGCGAGCGCTCACGGGTGATGGCGTGAGCGCGGTCGTGGCCGCTGCTGCGCGACGGGCGGGGCTGGGCGTTATTTACGCGCATAGGCTGCGTCACACCGTCGCGAGTGATCTGTTGCGGGCTGGCTCCTCGCTGGTCGAGGTCGGCCAGGTATTGCGCCACCGCAGCATGCTCACGACCGCGGTCTACGCGAAGGTCGATGTCGAGGCTTTGCGGACCATCGCCCGCTCTTGGCCGGGGGGTGCGTCGTGAATCCGCTGCTGTGTGATGCGTTGAACGACTATCTGGCGGTGCGCCGCGCGCTCGGCTACAAGCTCGCGCGCACCGAGAAGCTGCTCTGCCAGTTCCTCGCCTACCTGCACGAGCAGGGCCAGGTGAGGGTCACGACCGAGCACGCGCTGACGTGGGCGACGCGTGCTGGTGGCGGTGATGCGTGGCGCGCACTACGGCTGGGGGCGGTGCGCGGCTTTGCGTCCTACCTGCACAGCATCGACCCCGCTCATGAGGTGATAGCGGCGGGGCTGCTGCCGTGCCCGCCGCACCGTGGCACGCCATACCTCTACACCGACGAGCAGGTCGCGGCGTTGATGAGCGCTGCCGGAACGCTTCGCACGACGCACGCTGCCGCGACCTACAGGACGCTGATCGGCCTGCTGGCGAGCACCGGGATGCGCATCTCCGAGGCGAGCGGCCTGGACCACGAGAACTTCGATGCAGCGGCCGGCACACTGCTGATTCGGGGCGCGAAGTTCGGCAAGTCCCGGCTGCTGCCACTCCACGAGAGCGCCGCGGAAGCGCTTACGCGCTACCTGAACCGGACGGACCGGCCACGGTCCGCGGCGAGCACGAAGGCCGTGTTCGTCTCCGTCAGGGGCGCTCGTCTGGGGACCCACACCGCACAGGGGACCTTCCAGAAGCTCGTCCGCCGCGCCCAGATCAACCCCCGCTCGGCTGCGTGCCGACCCTGTCTGCATGCTCTGCGCCACAGCTTCGCGGTCAACACGATCCTCGACGCCTACCGGACAGGCGCCGACGCAGGCTCCCGGCTGGCGCTGCTGTCCACATACATGGGTCACGTCGATCCTGCCAACACCTATTGGTATTTGCAGGCGGCTCCCGAGCTGATGGCACTCGCTGGGGAGCGATTGGAGCGCCACCTGCAGCAGGGAGGCCAGCGATGAGCATGCTGGCACCCACCCTGCAGGCGTTTTTCACCGACCGGCTCGTGCGTCAGCGCAACGCCAGCCCGCACACGATCGCCGCCTACCGCGACACGATCAGGCTGCTGTTGGCCTTCGCCGCCGAGCGCACCGGCAAGCCGCCATCCAGCCTGCAGATAGATGAGCTAGACGCGCCACTGATAGGCGCGTTCCTTGACCATCTCGAACACGACCGAGGATGCGGCCCCCGCACCCGCAACGCGCGGCTGGCCGCGATCCGCTCCCTTTACCGCTACGCCGCTCTCAGACACCCAGAGCACGCCCACACAATCGAACGGGTTCTCGCTATCCCGACCAAGCGCCACGAGCGCGCGCTCGTCACGTTCCTCACCGAGCCCGAGACAAACGCGCTCATCGACGCCCCAGACCGATCCACCTGGACCGGCCGGCGCGACCACGCGATGATCATGCTCGCTGCCCAAACAGGGCTACGAGCATCCGAGCTCACAACTCTCGCCTGCGGCGATGTTCACCTCGGCACCGGCGCGCACGTCAGCACCCTGGGCAAGGGACGCAAGCAAAGGATCACGCCGCTCGCCAGCACGACAGCCACCGTGCTGAGAGCCTGGCTCTCAGAGGGCGCCGGCCAGGAGACCGAGCCGCTGTTCCCCACCAGCACCGGCCGGCGATTGACACGCCACGCACTCGAGCGCCGTCTGGCAAAGCACGCCACGCACGCCGCCGAGCGCTGCCTATCGCTGCGCAGCAAGAAGGTCACTCCACACGTCCTGCGCCACACCGCCGCGATGCGGCTGCTGCACGCCGGCGTGGACACCACCGTCATCGCGCTCTGGCTCGGCCACGAGCAAGCCGAGACCACCCAGATCTACCTGCACGCCGACCTCACCATCAAGGAACAGGCGCTCGCCAGGACCACACCGATCAACGGCAAGCCCGGCCGCTACCAGCCACCCGACACCCTGCTCGCCTTCCTCGAAGCGCTCTGATTATGCCGACCCACAAGCCACAATCACCAGCCCCACAACCACACCCACAACCAACGTCAACATAATCCAGGAGTTCGCATAACTCGCACAGCAGGTGATCGAGAAGGCGTTCAAGGCGGTCCTGACCGCACGTGGGGTGCCGTTTGAGCGCAGCCACGACATCGATTACCTGTGCAGCCTGATCGAAGAGTCGGGGCTCCGGCTCACGAGCGAGCTGCGCGGGGGCATCGCGCTGACACCGTGGGCCGTCGAGTTCCGCTATGCCGACCCCTTCGACGCGACGCCGCTCAACCGGGCCGAGGCGCTGGCAACCGTCGC
>JADGRG010000386.1 GCA_017881145.1 Sandaracinaceae bacterium
GAGCTCGACCAACCTTGACCCTGCCGACGCGCCCAAGTGCACGAGCGCTGGCGGTTGCACCAACTACCTGGTGCAAAAGGCGGCGCCTGATGCGCTCAACGCCAACATCAAGACCTACGTGATCGGCGCTCCCGGGAGCGAGCCGGCGCGTGGCTACCTCTCTGCGCTGGCCTTTGCTGGCGGCACAGCCAAGAACGGCGGCAACTGCAACCACGACCCGACGTCTGCCAGCGGCGACTGCCACTTCGACATGGCGACCTCGACAGACTTCGCGGGGGACCTCACCAAAGCGTTGGCGAACATCAGCGGTGCAACCCTGGGCTGCGAGTTCTCGGTGCCGCCGACGCAGGGCATCATCGATGAGACGCGCGTGAACGTGCAATACACCGCAGGCGGCAAGGGCGACCCAACCTGCTTTGCCTACGACAGCGGGGCCTGCGACAGCGGCGCCAATGGCTGGCAGTTTGCCAAGAAGCCGGACGGCACCGAGGACCTGAGCAAGGTAGTGATCTGCGGCAAGAGCTGCGACACAGTCCGCGCCGACGTGGGCGCGAAGGTCGAGGTCATCCTCGGCTGCAAGGTGGTAAAGTAGCGAACGAGAAGATCGATAGCTGCCACTTCTTGGCACTTCGCTCTTGCGTGCGCGCGTCAATTCACATCCTGGCCGCCAGTGTTGGGCAATAGGGATGAGCCACTTACGCTGCGGTCTGCCACTGCGGTCTGCTAGAGCAACGCAAACGGTGCTGCCGCGGCAGCAAGTTCGGAGGTTCTGATGGCGATAGGTCATGTACGCGGTTCTGGTGCGCTTCTGTGGATCGCTGCCGTAGTCGGGCTGTCGGCGTGCAGCTCTGGCACCGCTCCGCCCCGTGCGTCAGACGGCGCGTCCCCGGGGACTACTTGCGCCCCGGAGAACCTGACGCAGCAGTGCAAGTGTGCGGAACAGGCCAACGCGCCAGGCAGCCAGAGGTGCGGCAGCGGAGCGTGGTTGGCGTGCGAATGCGCTGGCCTTACGGTCGCCGGCGCTGGCGCTGGCGGCAGCGTCGGAACTGGCTCGGGCAGCGGCGCGCACGCTGACGCCGGCCCAGCTGCACAGGTTAACGGCGGAGCGATCTCCGATCCCGCCGGCAACAGCAGCGCGGCGCGCTTCGATTGGAAGCGCACCACACCCACGGGTGGTTCCTGCGAGGCAGGCCACTACGTCGGTGCGTTCACGGGGAACTATAACCCGGGAGGGCTCCTCTCTTTGACGCCGCTACCGGTGGCGAGCGTGGACAACCCATTGACGGGGGCACCGGGTCTGGAGCTCTGGTTGAACAAGCGGCCCGGAAGTGAGATCTTCGACGCCAGCGGCGGCAAGGTGAAAGGCAATTCCAACGCCCTCTACCCCTTCGAAATCGACCTGACCGGCAGCCTCGACTGCACGGCCGGCAAGTTCACCGGCCAGCTGGACGGTTGGTACGACGCTTCGAGCGGGCTTGGGATTGCGAAGTCCTACTTCGCCGGACCCGTGACGGCCGACTACGACAAGATCACCCACCAGTTCGTCAACGGGACGTGGACCGTGTTGGAGAAGCAGCCTGATGGTGGCTTGCCACCGCTGGTCCCCCCGGGCGGTACCGGCACCTGGAACGCCACCTGGAAGAAGTAGCGAACGCGCAGGCGCGCTGCGTTCATGCAACGCAGCGAACCACGCAGCGAACCACGCCGATACCATCAATCCGCGTCGCCGTGTTATGCCGGTGAGTGCGAACGCTGCTCTCGCCGGTACTCGACGACCGTCCGACCTGTCCAGCGTTTGAAGGCTCGACGCAAGGCACTACCCTCGGAAAATCCTAGCATCTCGGCGATTTCGTTGATGCTCATGTTCGTTCCGACCAAGAGCTCCGTCGCGTGCTTACAGCGAGCCATGTCGAGGAGGCTCTGATACGACGTACCCATCTCGACGAGCTCGCGCCGGAGCGTTCGCTCGCTCGTCTGTAGTGCCTGCGCCAACTCTTGCGGGCCCAGATATCTTCCCGGTGATGCTTCGAGAAGACGACGAACGTTGCCGACGAGACCTTCGGCCGCCGACGAGAGGCTCGCTGCACACTGGCGCTCGGCAGCGCGCACCGTGGCCGGATCCGAAGACGGCAGCTTCTTCTGCAAAAGGGCGGCGTCCATGACGATCTGCGTCACGGGTCGCGAGAATCGAACCGGCGCGTCGGTGATCTCCGCGTACCGTTGCGCATGATGCGGCTTGGGGTAACTCAGATCGACGCTATGGATCGAAAACTCCGGCCCAAGCAGTGCGCGGCCGATGCTGATGCTGCTGACCAAGAAGATCTCGGTAGCGAAGACCTGCTGCTCCCGGAGCGGAACGGACTCGCCGAGAACGATTCGAGCCAAGTCTCTGTCTGCCTGCAGCGACACATCCCAGAAAGGAGCAAGCAACCGGTAGTACCGAAGGCAGAGCTCTACGGCCGCCTTGGCATCCGCGCTGCTCATCGCCGCAAGGCCAAGCATACCGAGGTTCGACAGATGGACGCGCCGGCCGAGGTCGATGCCCAGGCCCGAGTTACCGGTAATACGAAGCGCGTTTCGGCAGAGCCGGGAGTACTGCCGTAAGGAGATACGCGCCTCGGGACTGTCAAACATCGCAGTGCTGATGGCCGTGCCACTGAGCAGGCCTGCACGATCTGCACCCTGATCGGACGCGACCTCGACCATCAGCCGCGGAAAGTGCGTCGGTATCACAGGGTCGTCGTAGTCGAAGTACTTGCGCTTCATCTCGAAGCCCCAGCGAGCCGCGCATGACTGTAGCACCAAACGGGCGCGTCACCTCGCTTGGTCCCAAGTGTGCCCCATGGGGTGGCGCGGCTCCAGTCGCGTTCGTTGCGTGTCGTGCTCGCTGGAATTTCGGCCAAGTCGTCAGAGGCCGCTAGCTCCCGCCTGGTTCTCGGCCTGGCACGGGTCTGCACTCAGCCTCCGGTGCTTCTCAGGAACGGCGCGGATGCCTCCAGCAGCGCGGCTAGCGTGGCTGGGTTTCCGAGGGTGCCTTCCTGCACAGCGCGCGCATACGCGGCGCCCATGAGCCATCGCTTGTGCGGCAACGCAGTCTCCGCGAAGGACTCCCAGACGCTGTAGACCAGCACGCGCTGCGGCAACACGCGCGGCACTTGGCTCCCAGAGTAGGTCACCGGAGCTCGCTCCCGTGTTCAATGTCTTCATGGCAGTCTCCGAGCGCGACTTGGGCTTGGTGCCACAGGACGTTGACCGGACCCAATCGCATCAGTGCACTCGTCGTCCCCCAGTGCCGGTACAGAGTGAAGGCATTCGTTACCAGCCGCTCGGGAGAGTCCCAGCGGGACCATGGCCGCTCTCGGAAGTCGCGGCTGCGTAAGATCTCTCTAGCCGCCACCGCGGGAGGAACACCGCGTTGATGATGAAGGGCGATCCGATCCTGCGCGTACTCCCAATAGTCGATGAGCAACCTCAGATCCTGTCGCGTCGCGATCGGACCATGACCCGGTATGAAGAGATCCGCATCGAGCGCGAGGACCGAGTGCAGGGCCGCAACCAGCTTTTCCACCGGACCCGACCACATCACCGGCGTTGAGCCAATAAAAGCAATGTCTCCGCAGTAGGCCACGCGCCGCTCGGGGATGAACACCACAGCATCGCCGTCCGTGTGCCCCGGGCCGACTTCCAGTAGCAGGATGTCTACCCCGCCCACTTTCATTTCTTTGCGCTGGCTGAAAGCTGTCGTCGGAAGCGTGATGGCGATGTCTCGAAACTCGTAAGGGTGCAGCATCGAGTGCATGTAGTGGCCGAATCGCGCCATCGGAGCATGCGGACTGTGTCGCACGAGCCGGCTGGCGAGCGCGAGCGCGCTCAACGAGCGAGGACTCAGGTGATGCATCTGCTTTATGCATGCGTGGGTCGCGACGATCTCGCGTCCGACGAAGAGCTGGTTGCCCCAGCAGTGGTCTCCATCGGCATGGGTGTTGATCACGACTTCGACCGGGGCTTGGGTCAGCAGATCTGACGCAAACATCAGCATCTCGCGCGTGTATTTGGTCGACCAGCAGGTATCGATGAGCACGCTCTGTCTTCCGCAGCGGATCAAACCGATGTTGGTCTCGCCCCACGACCCGTTCGGGACCATCCAGGCGAAGGTGTCGGTGGCTACACGGACGAGTCCTTCCCGAAATGCGGCTGGCTCGCCAAAGCGAGTCGTCGTGCGTTCGGGACCCGTCAAGAATGTGCCCATGTGCTGGTTTGTCACAAGTGATGTCCAATCCGCGCCGCTGCGCCGCTCAAGTTTGCCGTCCCGGGGCGGATAGCCGTCCACGCTGATTGCGCGGTCGACGTGCGACCGGCGCGGCAAGCGCGGGGCCGTGAGCGGCGCGCATGCCAGCGATGACGATGTCGAATGCCTGCTTGGCTTCTTGCAGGCGCCTGCCTTTCTGTTCTGGTGCGCAGATGTGAAGCAGGCACAGCCGCAGCGAGTGCTCGGCGAGTAAGCGCATGCCGACGCGCAAACGGTCGTCGTCGAGCTCCGGCAGCAGGTGCAGCTCGCGCAGGTCGCGCAGGGTGTCGTCCTCGAGCTTGCGCATCGCCTGCTCGAATGCGTTGCGGGTTTCCGACCTTGGCCCGTAGCGCTCGCGGGTGGCAACCACAAATACGTCGCGGTGTGACAGCGCGAAGTCGAGCAGCCACCCGAGCACTTCTGCCGTAATGGCTGCGGGGTTGGAGGCCCGGTTGCGGGCTTCGCTGATCCCGGTGCGAAGCTCCTCCACGAACTCGGCCACCAGCTGATCGATGAGGTCTTCGAGCGTGTCGTAGTGTCGATAGAACGCGTTGTGAGTGAGCCCCGCCTCCCGAGCCAGCTCGCGCAGAGACATCGATTGCGCGCAGCCGTTCTTGGCGGCCAAGTGGGCCGCAGCCTCCATCAGCGAGCGTTTCCCCTTCGCTTCACGTTCGCGCACCGCGCTGCAAGGCGCATCAGATGATGTCATGACGGATCTCCCCAACGCCTTCGATCGCGAGGCGCAGCACGTCGCCACGCTGCAGAAGGCCGTCCCAACTCGATCCCGGATCCGTTAGCACTACTGTTCCCAATCTCTCGTGGCTGGATTTCTGTACGCGATGGGCTTGGCCGGAAGGCGCGCGGCCGCCGGAATACTCCCTGTATTTCAAGGTCGTGCAACGCACCGGACGGGCTCATCCCGTGCGGAAAGGCGGTCGCGATGAGGTTGGGATCAGTAGTGTTAGGCAGAGCGTCGGTCGCGATCAGCTCTCCGGGGTAGATGGTTTCGGACCGCGAGAGAAACGCCAGCACTTCTGCGGGCTGGTATTTCGTGTCCCGAGTGGATGTCGTGGACAGGCGCTTACCATTGATCTCCACGGTACGGATACTCCAATCATGTAGTGCCCGAGTGGATACTCTGTCAAGAGTGTGGTGGCGTTCTTCGGCCGCCACTTCCGAGAGCACGGTTCCAAAGCCATCGACATGGGCCGTGATGCTGTGGACCATGAAGTCGAGCACGGCTTTGCCCTGCTTGCGTGCGGTGCGCACGGTGGTCATCACACGCTCGGCAAAGCGCTCGCGGCGCGCGCTCTGACTTCCGAAGCTGCGCTTACGCCAGAGCACGAAATCTCTGAGCTCGATTTCGCCATGATTATGCCGCGTCCCGGATTATGCCGTGTCGGCGCAGCCCACTTGACTACAACAGGACGAAAGCCGCGCCTGGCGGCAAAGGCGCACGGTCAGACTCATTTTCGACAGTTTGCGAGACAGACGGTAGTGATCTCGCTGGGTTAGCGA
>JADGRG010000387.1 GCA_017881145.1 Sandaracinaceae bacterium
CTCTTCTTCGCGCAAGCTGCCCGGTGCGGGCGGCACCACCGCGTGAGCTTGATACGAAGTCTCGCGCGCCGGCTCCCCGCTGGGCGTCTGCGTTGCGTCGCCCGTCTCGGCAGGCTCCTGTGCCTTCTGCGCTCTCGCCGCTGCCGCATCGGCTGGCTGCGGCATCAGGTCCTGTGCATGCGCGAGGCTGCCGCAGAGGCAGAGGGTACATGCGGTCAGAAGTACTCGCGTTCGTGTCATCAACGCCCCGCCGTTCGATGCGTGCGAGTGTAGGTTCAGCCGAAGCGAGTAGGCAAGTCGGAACGCAGCATGCCGCTGGCAGCTGCGCGTGAATCAGAGCGGAAGACCGGTGAACGCGGGCAGAAGGCGCAGGCCGCCTTCCTCGGCGGCGATGCTTTGCAGCGCCAGAGCGTCGATGCCGGTTGCGGTCATGCGCTGCGCGAGTGCCGCTCGAACCTCCGGCAGGGTGCGTAGATCCATGATCAGGTGATCGGCTTCACGGTGCGCGTGAGCGGTCTTGCCGCGCGTGGCTTGTTTACGCAGGAACGGACCCCAGAGCGTGGTTGCGACTTCGCCGGCCAGCGCAGCGAAGATGTCGCCGCTGCGTGGGTCGAGCGCGGCTTCACCCGGTTCGACGCTAACGCTCCACTCTTTGGAGCCGTGCGGTGCGAAGGTGACCGAGGCCGGCAAAAGGCAAAAGAGCAGGGCACTGCCATCGCAGAAGCTCGCGTCGATGCGCACGCGACCGCCGCGCGTGCTGACCGTGGCAGCGATCACTTCGGGCACACGGGCCACGGCTGCGGTCAGGCGTGCATCCGGAATGAAGAGCCGGCGCGCCATGGCCAGCGAGAGCGTCTGCTTCAGCGACGCGCCGATGCCGAGGCGGTCCAGGCGTGAGCCGGCCTCGGTGGCAGCGCTGCGCAGGAGGCTCTTTATGACATCGAGGCGGCTCATCGGGTCGGGTCAGGCTTCCGTGACAAGCGCAGACGCCTCAAGGGTGCCATCGGGCGCAGGTGGAGCCGCAACTAGAGCGGAGCTTCGCAGCGCCCTCAAGGTGTCCAGGTCGAGCGGGCTGCCTGTGTGCTCGCCGATGCGATAGCTGAGCGCTGCACGCACGATGCGCGCCGGGACTTCGCTTCTGCCCAGCAAGGTCTCCAGCGCTTCGCTGACCTTGGCAGAGCCATCAGGCGTGATCTGCAGCCGGATCTGCAGTGGCAGCAGGTCACCCGCGACGCCGGCCGCGTCCAGCGCATCGCCGCCAGCGCCGACCTCGACTCCCAAGAGATAGCGGCTCACGTCGACCCACTTGCCGATGCCGTCGACGTTGCGGCGCGCACGCAGCTCGCCGCTGCGCTTCACATCGACCAGCGCGCGCAGACCGGCTGCATCCGCGACACCGAGCTCGGCCAGCGCGGCTTTGGGCAACCCGACCACGTAAGTTGCTTCGTGGATGAGTTGGGAGAGCTTCTGATCTTGTGCCGCGAGCTCACGCGTGGCGTAGAACGTAAGGCCGTCGAGCGAGGCTTCCGTCAGCCGAGCAGGCAAGCTCTCGAAGTCGACCGAGCCCGCGGCGCAGAGCTTCAAGTCGACGTATTCAGCGAGGCTCGCCACGCCGAGCGAGAGCGCTGGCCCGAAGATCAACACGGGCTTGGGGTGGAAGCCGAGCGAGTAATAGAGCGGTAGCTCGAGGCGCCGGAACAAGCGTGGCAGTAGCCGCACCAGGTCGAGATGCGAGCTGAAGGCGGCGCGGCCGATCTTCTTGAACGCCAGCCGAACGCGCAGCGGATGGCCTTGGTCTGGCCGCTGCGGCGGGCGCTTCTTGCCTTGGGGTCGCTTGGTTTCGGCAGCGACCACGACTTCGCGCGGTGCCACTGCGCCGAGCTTGTCGAGAAAGCCGGCGCGCTCTTGTCGCATCTGCGTCAGGTCACAGGCGACACCGCACTCGTAGCAGACCAGCTTGCGTTGATCCTCGGTGTGCGCGGCGAGGTTCGTGTGGTGCACGAACATGCCGACCGCTTTGCCGCAGGGTGGGCTGAGGCGATGCTTGACGGCTTTGCGATATTCGCGCGCGAGAAACTCGGGTTCCAAGCCCACGTCGATGTGGTCCCAGGGCAAACGCGCGGTGGTGGGCAGCGTTCCCATGAAGCGTTCCGGTACCACGCCCGCCTCGGCGAAGGCTTCGTTCCAAGCCGTCAGGTTCAGCTGGTCGTCCCACGAATCGAAGCGCGCGCCGCGCCGATAGGCGCCTTCCACGACGTTGCAGAGCGTGCGATCGCCGCGTGCCAGCACCGCCTCGATATACGAGCCGAGCGAGTCGTGCATGCGCAGCTCGACCCCGGCGTGGCGAGCCTCGTTGCGCAGGATCTGCTGCTTGCGCACCACTTCCTCGCGGCTGTCCATCGCGCACCACTGAAAGGGCGTGTGTGGCTTGGGCACGTGGGTGCTGACGCTCACGGTCACGCTTGCCGAGCGCCCGATCAACCCGCGCCCCACCGCCTGAGCGCGGGTGCCGGTTTCCACGATGCCGCGCACGTCTTCGTTGGTCTCGGTGGGCAGGCCGATCATGAAGTAAAGCTTCATGCGCGACCAACCGCGCGAGAACACTCGCCGCGCTGTCTCCAAGAGCTGCTCTTCGGTGACGTTCTTGTTGATCACGTCACGCATGCGCTGGGTGCCGGCTTCGGGTGCGAAGGTCAGGCCCTTGCCGCCGCCGTCCTTGATCTGGTCGAGCACATCCTCGTCCAGGCCGTAGGCGCGCAGCGACGAGACCGAGAGCGTGGCGCGCGCGTCTCGTAGCTCCTCCATGGCCCGATGCACCAGCGGCGAGATCGCGCTGTAGTCGGCGGTGGAGAGGCTGGTCAGCGATGCAGTCTCGTAGCCGAGGTCGCGTACGGCATGCTTGAGCACGCCGAGGATCTCTTCCGGGTCGCGTTCGCGCACCGGCCGGTAGATCATCCCGGCCTGGCAGAAGCGGCAGCCTTCGGTACAGCCGCGAGCGATCTCCACCGCCACGCGATCGAAGACCGTCTCGGTGGTGGCGATGGGGCCGCCCTTGGGGAAGGGGTAGGCGCTGATGTTGGGCAGGAAGGTGCGCTTCACGGGCAGTGCCGCTGATGGCTGCAGCGAGCGCGCCACGTAGACTAGGCCCGTCTCGGGGTCGGTCTCGGTCTCGTAGAGGCTGGGCACGTAGAGCCCTTCGAGCCCCGCCAGACGTGCCAGGCGCTCGGCGCGCGAAAGCCCGGCGCGTTTCAGATCGCGCCACAGGAGCACGAGCTCCGGCGTGCGCTCCTCGCCATCGCCGATCAGGAAGATGTCGATGAACGCGGCCAGCGGCTCGGGGTGCGTCGCCGTCGGTCCGCCGGCGATCACCAGTGGGTCGTCCTCGCCGCGCGCGTTGCTGCGCAAGGGGATGCCGCCCAGCTCCAGCATCTGCAGCACGTTGGTGAAGGTCAGCTCGAACTGCAGCGAGAAGCCCACCACGTCGAACTCCGAAAGTGCGTGGGCGCTTTCGAGCGAGCGCAGCGGCTCGCTGTGCTGCCGCAGCTCCGCTTCCATGTCGATCCACGGCGCATATACGCGTTCCGCGCAGATC
>JADGRG010000388.1 GCA_017881145.1 Sandaracinaceae bacterium
GATGGTGCGCAAGCTGGAGCTGGATGCCGCGGCGCATGCTCGTTTGGTGGAGCGCTGCCGCGAGCGCAACATCCCCTTCCTCTCGACGCCCTTCGACCTGGAGAGTGTCGACCTCTTGGTTTCGCTTGGCGTGCCGCTCCTCAAAGTGCCTTCCGGCGAGGTCACGCATGCTCGTCTCTTGCGCAAGGTCGCGCAGACCGGGCTGCCGGTGCTGATGTCGACCGGCATGTGCACGCTGGGCGACATCGAGGCTGCGCTTTCGGTTCTGGCGGCCGGCTACCTCGGAGAGAGTGATCCGGTTGCAGCGTTTCGCAGCGATGCCGGGCAAGCCGTGCTGCGTGACAAAGTGCGGCTCCTGCATTGCACGACCGAATATCCGGCGCCGCTTGCGGACGTGAATTTGCACGCGATGGCCACCATGCGGCAGGCGTTTGGTTTGCCAGTGGGTTACTCGGATCACTCCGACGGCATCGCGGTCGCGCTGGCAGCGGTGGCGCTCGGCGCCTGCGTGATCGAAAAGCATTTCACTCTCGATCGCTCCTTGCCCGGCCCCGATCACAAAGCCTCGCTCGAACCGAGCGCGCTGCGCGCCATGGTGGAGGGGATCCGTGCGGTCGAGTTGGCGCTAGGCACAGCCTGCAAGCGACCGTCGCCCTCGGAGCTCAAGAACCTGCCGATCGCGCGCCGCTCTCTGGTTGCTGCGCGTGCCATCCGTAAGGGTGAGCTCTTCACTACGGAGAACATGGTTGCCAAACGTCCAGGCGGCGGGATCTCACCGCTGCGTGACGTCGAATACCTGGGTAAGCCAGCGGAGCGCGATTACCGGCCGGACGACCCGCTTTGAGTCGTCCGTGGGCGCGGGCTTTGTCCGCCGCTCGGTGAGCCGTGCACTGAAGAGCTGTCGAAACATCGGCGCAGAGCGAGCGCGCGGCGGCCGGAGTCACGAGCACGCCGACCACTTCATCGATACATGCCCGACGAAGAACCAAGTGGCGATGACATAGTAGAGTCGTCGCCCCCGCGAGGATTTCGCCAGGTCGCCCGGGCATGCCGCCGCCCATGGCTGCGTCTTGGGCGTCGGGGCAAAATAATCTGGCCAGCTGCGGCCGCGCCTGCGGGCGCACTCGCGGCTTTCGTCCTCGAAAAAATCCTCGAAATAGCTCTGCTATTCCTGCGGTTTTTTCTCCGGGCGCGCTCGCGATTGCGCTCCGCAGGCGCGCCCGGCCTTGGCCAGATTATTTTGCCCCGACACCTTGGCATGCAGCGCGTTCAAGGTGCGCGGGCCTCGGGCGCCTCTCTTGCCGGTACGGCGGGCGGTGGTGCGGGCACTTGCGCCTCTGCTTTCGGCGCAGTTCGGGCTTCCAGCATGCGACGGTATCCCGTCGCGCGTCGTTCATCGGGGAAGCGTTGCACGTAGCTGGCCATCGCCTTCTGCGCATCGGCGGACCTGCCGACGCTCCGCAGCGTCTCAATCAAGAGCTCGTATTCAGCGGCGCTCTTGGCTTTGCCATCGAGTGCTGCGATCACGCAGGCGTTGTCAGCTTGAGCCAGACACGCACGGGCGATGTCGAGCGCCGAGCCTCTGGCTTTGGCCGCGGCTGTGGACTCATCGTTCGACGGTTGCGCTGGCGCTGTGGGAGCCGGCTGGGCCGAAACTGCGTGCGAGCTTACGCGTGGTGTTGCAGGCAGCGCGTCCTTCTGCTTCGACACCGCATAGCGGTTCGCGTCAGCCAAGCCTGCAAGCGCCGGCAGTGGCGGAGCGTTCGCGGAGGTGGGTGCGGCCGAGACGCGTGGCGCAGGTGCGATCAACTCGGTCGGTGCCTGCGCAGCTGGTTCGACCAGCGGCTGCTGCGGCACAGCCGGTTGGGCGATGTTGGCATTCGCTTCGGGCGTGTCGGCGAAGCGCAATCTGCTGGAACGTTCCGGTCCGGCGCCGCCAAACCAGTCAGACAGGAGGATTCCGATGAACGCTATGACAAAGGTGATTGTCCAAGCCCAAGTGTGCCAAGGCGGTGGTGGGGGCTTGACCCGTCCGCTCGGCCCGAGGGCTTGCGCGATGGGCCGTTCCGCAGCCGCATCGGACATCGCCGGCGTCGCGGACAGCGCCGCGGCTCCCAGTTCGGCGACGTGCTGCTCGATGGTTCTCTCTGTGTCGGCTTCGCCCTGCGTGCTGCGTTCTCGGGTTTCGCTGACGTCCGCGGCGTCCTGCCTCCGGAAGTGCGCCGTGCTCTGCACGTTCGCGCCGTCTTGTGGCATGCCGAAGTTTGGGAACGCCTCTGTGCTCGGCCTGTGCTCGACAAGGTGTGGCGCCGCCAGCCCGGGAATCGTGTCGCCGCTCCGCGGAGGATCGGTGCGGCGCGGCGCTGGCGGTTGGCTAGCCCGCACCTTCGGCAGACCCTCCTCTCGGGCGTGCGCCTGCATCCACTCGATTAGCTCGTGGCTGGTCGGATCCAGCCGGACGAAGCGCACGCCCATGCCGGCAGGACCGTCGTCATCCGCCTTTCTACGCAGCCATGCCACGCGCACCACCGCACGGATCCGCCCAGGATGATCGCCGGTTGCACAGTCGATCTTCACCAGCGATCCAGCCGGCGCCGGATGCTCTGACTCAATGAACATGCCGCCCGTCGAGACGTCGTGGCATGGCTCTTCCACGTACTCGAAGGTCGTTAGGCTTCGGTAACGTGCGATGAGCGAGATGACCGCTCGGGTAGCTCTTCGCGATTTACGGCGACCCACGACTTTCCCTACTACGTTCATGCGCACGGCGGTGCCGGTTGCAACCTGCTTCTTCCGCGTCTCAGAAAACCTAGGATAGCGCCTTCGCAGGGGCTGCAGAAGTCGGCAACCGAGTGCGTAGGCAAGTGTGCGGCTGCGTGTGCAGGCTGGAGTTGAACGAGCCTGTCGACCAGAGAATGTCTGGCGTTCGCGCTCAAGGCGTCCCCGCTAGTGCGAGCGCGCTCTCCGCGAGCACCTTCGCATCGGTGGCACTCGCGCTCGCCGGGTGGTCCGCGATCCCGACTGGGCTTTGGCCCGTGAGCACCGCGTAGAACACGCAGGCGGCTAGGTACGTGCCCAACTCGGTAGGATGGCTTCCATCCGCCTGCAAGAGCGAAAGCGTCGGATGGCTCGCGAGCACATTCTCCCAGGCGTCTCCGACTCTCGCGTCGAGAGCACCGCTGGTCTGCGCGAGCGTTTCATAAGCGCTGCGGATACCAGCTTGCATCGCGGCCGGATCGCCCTTCGACCAGGCTTCCGCATACACGGCATCGCCTGCGCGTCGTGCCCAGGTTTCGTAGAGCACCGCTGTGGCGCCTGATTTCTTCACCGCCGCCACCAGCTGCTCTCCCGCGGACTCGAAGCTGGTCGGGTCTCCTACCGCCTCCACGCTCTGCGCCTGCAACACCACGTGAGTGAATCCGCCTGCTTGGATGCGAGCCATTGCGCCGGTGGATGTGCAGTGGTCCGCGAAGCTGACGCCGCCCGGAGCAATGGAGTCCACGTCGATGCTGGGCGCGTGGTGCGAGGATGCGGCCAGTCGGCGCACCCAGCCGGGCAGGTCGTTGGTGCTGGTGTAGCTGTTTCCGACGAATAGGACGCGAAGCTTCGTGGTCGCGGGTCCAGCGTCGGCTCTCGTCTGCGACGCCGCTGCATCGACGACTTGCTCGTCGCTGGCGCCAGCGTACATCGGCGCTCGCTCTGCCCGCGGGCATCCACTCAAGAGCACACATGCAAGGGCCCAAAGCAGCCGGGCTCTGCGCACTGGCTCTGGCTTTCGTAGGCGCTGGCCGTTCAACCGCTGCGAACCTCGCTGTGGCGTTGCTGCCGCCTCACGCATGAGAAGATCCTACTCCGATTCTGCGGCGCTGCGCGATGGGTAGCGCAGCGTCACACGCTCGCGAACCTCCGCACACTGTGTGTCGATGCGTGCAACTGACGGTTGCGAGACCAGTTGGAGAATCTTCATCCGGGCGTCGCGGAAGTTTGCTGGGGCGCGAGCACACATGCGACGATAGCCGTCAGGTACGCGCGCGTTGCGCAGGAGCGAGTGAGCTACGGCATGCGCTACATGCTTGGACTCGTGTTGTCGGCCACGCTGGTGGGGCTTGCCTCCTGCCTCTTGGCTCTGAAGTCGGTGGATGCGACCGCCGCCGTCAGCGGTATCGTATCGATGGCCACCGTCGCGCTCGGCGCCGAGCCGTGGCTACAACTCACGCAGGCGGCGGTCGTGGTCTCTGCGTCGGCGCTGGGCTTTTCCGCCGTGGAGTGGGGCGCCACGCGCCGTGGCTACGTGGCCGGTGTTCTGCCCGGCGACGCAGGCCACCCCGGCATCCGCGAAGCGATTACCGGTGCACGCAAGCGCATGGCGGCTCATCTCGAAGGCGAGTCTCCGAATGTCGTGGCCGCCTTCGACGAGCTTTTGCGCGTGGCCGTCGCCATTGCGGCCAGCGACATCCATCTCTCGCCGACCCCCGATGCGTTTTCCATCACCTGCCGAGTCGACGGCACGCTCTACGAGATCATCACATTGGCGCCGTCGCTGGCGCCGCGCATGGCGACCCGTGCCAAGGTGTTGTCCCGCTTGGACACACACATCCGCGGTGTTCCGCAGGACGGGCGCATGGTCCTGTCGCTCGACGGAGACAAGATCGACGCGCGTGTTTCCTCGCTGCCCACCGACGCCGGTGAGCGCGTCGTCTTACGCTTGGTTCGCGGTAGCCGAAAGGTACCCACGATCGATAGCCTCGGCTTCGAGAAAGCCACTTGTGACCAGCTGACGGAGTTGGTGAGTCGCGCGCAGGGCCTGCTCTTCGTCACGGGCGTGGTCGGCAGCGGTAAGACCACGACCTTGTATGCCGCGCTCAACGAGATCGCGACACGCAGGGGACGAACCACGTCGATTGTCACGCTCGAGGATCCGATCGAGCTCGAGCTGCCTTTCGCGACGCAGACTCAGATGAACGTCAAAGCCGGCATGACCTTCGCCGGAACACTGCGCAGCGTGCTGCGGCAAGATCCCAACGTGCTGATGGTGGGCGAGATTCGCGATCGAGAAACCGCAGATATCGCCGTTCAGGCGAGCCTGACCGGTCACTTGATCCTCACCACGGTGCACTCCGACACGGCGGCCGGCCCCTTCGCGCGTTTGGTCGAGCTGCAAGTGGAGCCGTTCGTCCTGGCCAGCGCGACCATCGGAAGCTTGTCGCAACGCTTGGTGCGGACCTTGTGCACAGCGTGCCGGCGCGAGGCCACGCCGGACCCGCTGATTCGTGAGCACTTCGGACGGCACGGGATCGCTCTGCCGCAAGCGCGCTACTTCGAGCCTACGGGCTGTGACTATTGCGAAGGGGTCGGCTTTGCCGGGCGTGCGCCGATCGCCGAGTTGCTCATCGTCGGTCCGGAATGCCGCAAGGCCATCCACGATCGCCGTCCCACCAACGAGATCCACGAGATCGCCGTCGCGCTCGGCATGACGAGCCTCTTGCGCGACGGACTGACGCGTGCGGTCGCTGGCGAGACCTCACTCTCTGAAGTCCTCCGGGTGGCAGGTTAGCGCGATGTTATCTACGATTCGAAAGCTCCGCATCGGCGCGCAATGGTGCTCTGCATTGCTCTTGGCTCTAGTCGCAGTGCGCTTTGCCTGGGTGTCCACGTCATCGACGTTGGCGACTCACTTCGTTGGCGACATGGTCGGAGCGGACGGGATCGCCGACAAGCTCAAGCAGAGCGGCCTTTTGGATCAGGCCAAGCGCGCGGTGGGTGATGTGCTGGGTCAGCCAGATCAGAGCGACGATCCGCCGTCCAAGTCAGAGAAGCCCGTTCACCTGATGTTGCTGGTCAAGCACGCGAAGACCGGCAGCAAGGTTTTGGTCAACGGTGCGTTTCTCGGCCACACGACCTACGCCAGCGACTTCTCCTGCACGAGCGGCGAGTTGCTCACGTTCGAAATCGTCCCTGAACGCGGTCCGGTCATCGAGCGCAAATACAAGTGTAGGGGCCAGACGTTGGTCGTCTCCGAGTAGGGCTGGGTCAGCGACGCCCGGTCGTCCGCGGACACCGCAGAACGTCACGCTGCGTTGCAGCTGCGGGCTCTCAGGCTTGGGCGCGCTTGCTCGGGCGTGTGGGCGCGTTCTGCGCTGTCCAGGGCATGGGACCCGAGAGCTTGCGTTTACGCACGAATTCTTCGACGAGAGCGCGCTGTGCCTCGTTGAGGTCCAAGAAGCGTACGCCGACGCCAGCGTGGACCGAGGGACGAGTGTGATGACGGCGCCAGATGATCTCGCAGGGGACCTGTATTGCGGGCGAATCTTCCAGGGCGAAGGAGATCTGCATCTGCTGCCCGACCAGGAAGGTGTCGCGGCTCATCTTGTCGTCTGGGATGGGTATGAATGCGCCGCCGAAGCCGATGTCGCCTAGCTGCAGCTCCAGCCGATCGTCGAGCCGCACAGGCACTTCGGCTTCCACCCGCAGAAGGCGCGAGCGCTCGTAGGGCGCGTCGACGCAATGCTCAAGGATGGCAAACGAAATGCGATCGAGGGAGACGGGTTTCACGAAGAGGCCGAGGGCACCCAACTCCAGCCAGGTTCGCCGTGAGGCGGTTGCGTCGCTAGTGGTGAGCAGTACTGCAGGATGCTTGCCGAAACGCTGAATGACGTCGGTCAGGATGCCGGCTCCAGATTGGCCAGGCAGTGCGACATCTGCGATCACGATGTCGGTGCGCAGCTCAGCGATGCGCGCCAGCACTCGCGCGCCGTCCTCTTCTTCTTCGACCCGCATGCCCCGGCTTCGCAGCCCCAGGCAGATGCTCTCGCGCGTCTTCGAGTCGGGGTCTACGACCAGCACGGAAGGCCGCCGGATGAACGGCTGCAGGCTTGCCTGGTGACCGAAGGCGTTCTCCAAGAAGAGCGCCAAGAGGCCCGCCTTGCTGTTGGTGCTGGTCCGGCGGAACACGTTCTTGAAGTGATTGTGGATGGTGTTCTGGCTGAGTCCGAGCCGTTCGGCGATCAGTGAGACGGTGCTCATCCCCGAAAGCAGGAGGAACATCACGTCATATTCCCGGGCCGTCAGCTCATACCGGTCGGCAAAGCGGTCGAGCTCGGAACGGAGTAGCGAAGTCAAAGCGCTCACGTCGAATGCCCCCTGCTGCCAGCTGAAAACTGACGCGCGACTCTAAGGTACACACAGATCTCTTTGAATCCCCCAAATTGGCTAGGCCGGGGCGACATTTCCACGCAAAATCGCCATCTTAGCCCAGAACACGAATACGCGAGGGCTGGGTCTCCTAGCTAGCCAATATCAAGGCAACCCCGAAATACTCATAAGTTCCGGCTAGCCGCTGCCCAGCGTCACGGCCAATCTTCCGGGCTCTCAAAGCCACTCTTGCGACCGTGGCAGACCGGACCGCTAGTCGGTCTCTGCCTGCGCCCAGTCCGTGGCTGATGAGCGAGCCATCGCGAGAGTGAGCAAGCTCTCATCCCGGCTTGCTCGGCTCGAACTGGCATGGTAGGCCGTTCCAGTATACCAACCAGCGTTCTGATATATGGAACACCGCGCAGCCACCGTCGAAAAAGCCATCGATGTGCTCTTCCATCTGCACGATCGACCAGAGCCGTGGGGCGTGAGCGACCTCGGTCGCGCGCTCGACCTGCCCAAGAGCAGCGTGCACCGGCTGCTGGTGTCGCTGCGACGGCGTGGACTCGTGGAGAGCGACGAACGCGGGCGTTATCGGCCAGGCATTGCTCTGCTCGCGCTCGGGCTGGGCGTGTTGGATCGCGAACCGTTGGTGGCTGCGGCGCGGCCAGTGTTGGAGAGCGAGGCAGCAGAGCTGGCCGAGACTTTCTTCGTGGTGGCACTGCGCGCTGGCAAGCTCACCGTGCTCGACAAGGTCGAAGGCACGGGATTCTTGCGCGCGGCTCCGCGAGTCGGCTCCACGGTTCCGGTGCACGTGACAGCGGTCGGCAAGCTCTATCTCGCGCATGCGCCTTCCGCGCTGGGCTCTGCCGCAGAGGTCGATGCGGAGCCCGCTGCGGAGGCTGTGGCGGATGGGGAGCGCGAACGCGAACTCGCGCTGACGCGCAAGCGTGGCTACGCCGAGAACCTCGGGGAGTGGATCGATGGGCTCGCGGTGTTGGCAGCGCCGGTCTTCGCACACGGCAAGTTGGTCGGTGCCATCACCACCGCCATGCCCATGACGCGCCTTGCGCACATGGAAAAGAAGAGCGTGGCAGATCGCGTGATGGCGGCTGCAGCGCGCGTTTGCGCGCGCATGGAAGGTAGGGAGCTGTGAAGGTCTGGATCGATGGCGAGCTCTACGACGGCAAGGCGGGCCGAATCCCGGTCTGCGATCATGGTCTGCTTTACGGCGATGGTGTGTTCGAGGGCATACGCATCTTCGGTGGCCGACCGTTTCTGTTGGAAGAGCATCTGCTGCGCTTCGAGCACGGACTGCGTGCGGTGCACCTGCACTTGCCTGGTGGCCGCTCGCGGCTGCGCGAGGCGCTGCTGGCGACCGTCCACGCACACGGTGACCCCGAATCGTATGCGCGGCTGATCGTGACCCGCGGAGACGGC
>JADGRG010000389.1 GCA_017881145.1 Sandaracinaceae bacterium
CGCCTCGCTCGTGTCTCACGCTCCATGCGTTCCTGTTTAGCCGCGCCTGCCTCGGTCACGTGAGCGCTTCAGGTCGTGTTCATCCAGGCCGCATGCAGCGCACGGATAAATCGTCGCGCCACGCCTTGCGGCATGCACTGCTGGGGTCCACACTCGGGACGCTCACTACTCACGTACCGGTTACGACGACTACGCACTCTCGATTCGGGATCGCGAAACTCGCTGCGACGGCAACGAAGACGCGTGGGCACGGAGACTAACTCCGTGGCCCTCCATCCGATCCCGACGGCTCATTGGATGGCAGGCTTCCCCTCTCCAGAGCCGTGCATATCGAGAACATCATGGGTAATCGTCTCTACGTAGGTAATCTTTCGTTTCAAGCCAATGCCGACACCTTGCGCGAGGCTTTTGCCGCGCACGGCGAAGTGACCGACGTGCACGTCGTCACCGATCGTGACAGCGGCCAGTCGCGCGGCTTCGGCTTCGTGACGATGGGCTCGGAACAAGCGGCGAAGGCCACCATGGCTGCCATGGACGGCGCGATGCTGGACGGCCGCGCACTGCGCGTGAATGAAGCCGAAGAGCGTCAGCAGCGTGGCGGCGGTGGCGGCGGCGGCGGCGGCGGTGGTCGTCGCGGTGGCGGCGGTGGCGGCGGCGGCGGCGGCGGTCGCTGGTAGTCGAGCTCCGGGCGCAACGCGGTCGTAAGAGCTGCGGCGTTCGGAACCCGCGACTTCACGTCAGCTCAAAACACCGACAGCAAGCCGAAGAGGCTTGTTGTCGGTGTTTTGCTTTGGTGCGCGGTGAGCGACGACCGCCTACCGCTCGACGGAGCGCCCGCCTCACCTGCGCGTCGTCGACGAGCCTGATGGTGCAGCGAGGCTCCGTTCCAGGTTCTGAAGTCGCCGTGCGACATCCTCGTAGAGTTGGTCGACCTTCTCGTGCAGGTGCGCCACTTCGAGCTCGGCTTTCAGATTCACGTCGTATTCGATGTCGTTACGCACTCGATCTCGCGACACCTGCCGGTTTTGGCTGAGCAGCACGAACACCGACAGGATGATGGCCTCGAGCGAAACGCTCATGGTCAGCAAGCCAAACGGATAGGCATCCCAGCCGCCAAGCGCGGTGTGATCGAGTGGTGGGACGTTCAGCCCGATCCAGACTGCAAAGACCGCGACGTGGATGAACAAGAAGGGCAGGCTGCCACTGAAATCGCTGATCCAATCGGCGGCCTTCTGCACGGCGGTGCGCTTGTCCTCGGTCTCGAGGTTGATGTTGCGCGACGCCGACGAGCGCAAGAGGCGCGTGGTCTCGCGCAAACGTCGCCCCATGGCAGCCATCAGATCCATGGCCGCAGTTGGACACGCGGCTAGAAACTGCTCCAGATCGCCGTGGTCTATGACCAGCGCGTGCAGTGGCTTCTTGACCAGGGCCGACGCCAGGCGTGGCCCGAGATCGATGAGCGAGATCTCGCCGAAGAAATCGCGTGGGCCCGCGTGCTCGAGCACGATGCGTTCGCCGGTCGCGTTCTTGAAGAAGATCTCCACCTCTCCCTCGATCACGACATAGAGCGCTTCGCCTGGGTCGCCTGCATGGAAGAGGACTGTGCCCTCGGGCTCTCTGACCTCGTCCAGGCGTTCCGCGAGCGCAGCGAGCTCGTGTTCGTCGAGGAGCGAGAAGAGCGGGATTCCCGCCAGAAGATCGGTGCGTGCAGCCACGGCGCGAGCATGCAGGGTCGGGCGTGCGCGCGCAAACTTCACATGCGGGAAGGGCAGTATCAGCTCCGCCCTGAGGCAGGAAGGCACGGGGCTATCGATGACGAAACATCGGGGATCCAAGTGCCGGCGAGTGTGCCAGCGTTCGGCGCTGCGCAGCGCTTAGCGATTGAGCAAACACCACCAGCGTCTCGTGCAGCACACGTTGCGACGACCCCGTGGCTTCGCGCAGCCGAGCCAGCGCCGCGCGCATCGCCTCGGGATCGAAGGGGTCCGTCTCCAGGCTTCGCGCGACGTCCGTGCGCGCGCTTCGCAGGAGCTCTCGGGTGGGCTCGAACGCAGCGCGCCGTCCGCGAAAGAGCTCCTTCATCTGGGCTCGTGCTCCGACCGTCTCGGCGGCGGAGAAGAGCCCTTCGGGTCCGGCCATCGGATGCGGCCCCGCCCCAAAGCCACGTCGTGGGCCAAGGCCGAGATGCACTCCGACCAGACTGACGAGAAATGCGTTGAGTAGCAGCGATGCGACCAGAGCGATCGTCATCACGCGCGGCGAGACCTTCATGGCACGACCTCCCGATCGAGATCCGCCGAGAAGATGAGGCCTTCGTCATCGGACCACACGCCCTCGTCGTCCGAGCCGGCCTGCGAGTCGAGCGTCGCGACACCGACCGCCACGCCGAGTGCACTTGCCAAGGCGCCAGCGACGATCGCCTTCCACAGCTTCGCGAAGAACCAGGCGCCAGCGCTGCCGCTCGCGTGTGGGTGGCGCACTGGGATCTCGGCCACTGCGCGCCGCAGGGCGGGCGAGGGGGTGGGCGCGGGCGCCTGATCGAGCCAAGCATCCAGGCGCTTGGCTCGTGTGATCAACGCTGCCGCTTCTGCCGACTCTTCGGCCGCGCCCCGCGCCCAAGCACGCTCAGCGTCGGGCCAGCGTTCGAGGTCAGCACCGTGTGTGTCGAGCAGTTCTTCCAGGCGCAATATGCGCGGATCGGTCTTTGGACTTTGGCTCATGGCGCAGAACCTCGCTCTTGGGTCTCGATGCCGGCTAGTTCTCTGCGCAGCGTGCGACGGGCCCGCGACAAGAGCGACTCCACAGCTTCGACGCCGACGCCCAGCACGAGAGCCGCTTCGGGGTTCGTCATGCCCTGATAGTGCACCAGCGTGATCGCTGCGCGTTGACGTTCGGGCAGTGCGTGGAGCACCTGGTCGACCTGCTCTGCCAGCTGCTTGCGCGCGAAGAGCTGGCCCGGTCGGTCGGCGCTGGGCGCTTGCTCTACCGCATCCGTGAGCGGCTCACGCATCTTGCGCAGCCGATCCATGCACAAGTTGTGGGCGATGCGGTGCAGCCAGGCACTGACGCGCGCTTCTGGCGTCCAGGATGCGGCGTCGGTCCACAGCCGCAGGAAGGTTTCCTGCGCCACGTCTTCGGCCTCGCTCGGGCTCCGGAGCAAGCGCTGCGCATACTTCATGATGGCCTCCAAGTGCTGGTCCGCGACGCTGCGATAGGCAGCAGCATCGCCCCGACCGATGCGGAGCATCAACGCGGCATCGTCGTGAAGGTTGGTCACCGATGCTCCAAGAACAATCTGCGAAAGCCGCGCGGCTCCGCGCCCAGGTTCTGCAGCGAACCCTAGCGCGGAGCCGCTGATCCACTGAAGATTAGTGCTTCTCGCAAGCGTCAGGGCCGCGGTGACCATGACCCCACTTGCCGCCGTGCGTCAGCTCGGTCGTGTCCAGTACCTTGTCACCGTTCTTGTCCATACGCTCGAAGCGCTCGGTAGCCGCCGCATTGGCCTCGTCCTGCGTGATGGCACCGTCCCCGTTCAGGTCTAGCCTCTGGAAGAAGTCACCGTTGCCGTGTGCCAGCGGTCCCTTGGCGAGCTCGTCGGCGCTGAGTGCACCGTCGTGGTTGGCGTCGAGGCGAGCAAACACGCCCGCTGGCATGCGCGGCACTTCATCCGCGCTGAGCTTCCCGTCTCCATTCTTGTCGCTGCGTGCGAAGTGCTCGGACTTCATGTGACCGAAGAGCGCGTGCAGCTCTTCCTGGGTTACGCGGCCGTCGTGGTTGGCGTCGGCTGCCTGAAACTTCGTGTGTGCGCCGGCCAGCATTTCGTCGCGGGTCACGCGACCGTCCTTGTTGGTGTCCAGCTCCTGCAGCATGTGCTGGTCGCGCATGCCGCGACCGCCGCGGTGCCCCTGCGCGACGGCCACTCCCGCAACAGCCAACAAACAACCAGCAGAAATCAAAAGCATCTTCTTCATGGTGTGAACCTCGTGTTTGGGTCTCACCTAGATCAACGGGCTGGTCGCCCGATTCCGTCGCTGGCCGGCAAAGAATCTTGCGTGCACCAGAAATGGCAGGAGCTGCGGGTGTTTAGGGCTAGGCAAGATCCTGCAGATTGCCGAGACCAGCCCGCCGCGGAAGCGCAAGCCGGACGCTGACGTGGCGACGACGCCGACAACCGAGCGTGCCGGCTGGGATCAGCGCGACCCGTCGCGCAACAC
>JADGRG010000390.1 GCA_017881145.1 Sandaracinaceae bacterium
GCACTCAGTACATCGCCGATCTGCGCAAGGCGGTTCCACTTGGTTTTCGTGGCTTGCCGGTGATCGCTGGGGAGCGTTGCGCGAGCGAGTGCAGGGCTTGCGCGGATGCCTGTCCGACGCGTGCCATCATGCTCGATCCGGTGACGCTCGACCTCGGCCGCTGCGTGTTCTGCTCTGAGTGCGTGTCTGCGTGCCCACAGAACAAGATCGCGTTCACGCCGGACCCGCGCATGGCGAGTAACACGCGCGAGCAGCTCTCGATCCGCGAAGGCGAGACGGAAGTCGTGAGAGCGCGTGCTTCGGCGACCTTCTCGAAGCTCTTCGGTCGTTCCTTGAAGCTGCGACAGGTCTCGGCAGGTGGCTGCAACGCCTGCGAGCTGGAGCTGGGCGCGCTGGCCAACGTCAACTTCGACGTGCAGCGCTTCGGCATCGAATGGGTGGCCTCTCCGCGCCACGCTGATGCGCTCGTGCTCAGCGGGCCGCTGACCCGCAACATGGCCGCTGCCGTGCAGCTGGCGTGGGACGCCATGCCCGACCCGCGATTCCTGGTCGCGGTCGGCGCCTGCGCGATCTCGGGTGGCCTCTACGATCAAGGCGAATGCGTCGAGCGGGGGTTCCTGGATCGCGTGGGACCCGCCCTCTACGTGCCCGGCTGTCCTCCACACCCACTCACCTTCGCGAACGCAATCCTCGATCTGCTCGGCGTCGCCTGAGACCGCGCTGAGGAGTGAAGAGCTCTTGAGGCCGTCGAACCGCATGCTTTCACGCAGCAACTTTGTAGCCAACGCCATCCGCCGCCGCGCGCGCGTTCAAGATTCCGTCTTCGATCGGGTCTATCCGCCGGGCATTCAGCTGGTTTCCGGGACCTTCTGGACGCCCGTCGACGTCGCACTCACGACGACTAGCTGGCTCGCAGCGTTCGGCGCCAAGAGCGTGCTTGACGTCGGCGCAGGCGTCGGGAAGTTCTGCATCGTGAGCAGCCTCGCGTCGGACCGCACGGTCACCGGCATCGAGCAACGCAGCCATCTCGTCGAAGCCGCCCGCGCGGCCGCCGCCCAATACGATGCCCCGGTCGAGTGCATCCACGGCACACTCGACTCGATCGACGCCTCGCGCTTCGATGCGTTCTACCTCTTCAACCCCTTCGGAGAGAACCTCTCGCACCCGGACGAGCAGCTCGATGCGACGGTAGAGCTCTCGCGGCAGCGTTGCTTACATGATCTCGCGACCGTGGAGCGCTGGCTCGATCTCGCGCCAGCCAGAACCTGTGTAGTCACCTATCACGGCTTCGGAGGTCGCATTCCGTCAACCTACCATATGCTGCGCACCACGCCCAAAGGAACCGACCATCTGCGCTTGTGGATGAAGCGCCGCAGCGGCCGAGCCGGCGGGTTCTTCCTCGAGGTCGGCGACGACTTTCTTTCGCACCAGCAGTTGGAAGCCATCAGCACTCGCCTCGAGAGCGAAGAGCACCGCAGCCGCATGCGCGCGCTGCTGGATCGCCCTCTGAGCTGACAAGCCTCCGTAGCCGACCGTCGCACTCCGCGCGCGGCAGGTAGATTGCGTATCTCGCAAGACACCCGGCCATGCCCGGGGGCGCAACGTGGCGCTCGGCGCTTCCCCACGCCTGCGCCTATCGGCCTCGGCGGCTCGACGCCAGAAGCATTGGGCGGTTTTTCGGCGGAAGTGGCGCGATATGCGACCATCCCGAATCCACTCGTGCGTCGGACACTGAGCGCGGCTCGCCGCACCGAGGACACGACACGATGCAGCTGACCGTCCAAGATGTAGCGAAGCTCTTCTCCGTGCCGGAGCGAACCGTCTACCAATGGATCGACGACGGTGACATCCCGTGCGACGCAGTCAGAGAACGCTATCGCTTCAACCAGCTCGAGCTGCTGGAGTGGGCGCATGCCAAGCGCTTACAGGTCTCGACGAAGTTCATGGCGGAGCAGCTTGGCGACACCGGGTCCTTGCCCACGCTGCACGAGGCGTTGAGCGCTGGCGGTTGTCACTCGGTGAGCGCGGGACACGATCGCGAGTCAGCTCTGCGAGCCATCCTGCGTGCTTCTGCGATCCCCGAACGCCGAGACGAGGAGTTTCTGCTTTCGGTGCTGCTTGCCCGTCCGGATGCTGGTGCGAGAGTCATCAGTGGTGGGATCGCGCTGCCGGAAGTGCGGCACCCCATCTTACTGAACGTGCCACGGCCCACCGTGACGCTCTGCTTTCTGGACTCAGCTATGCAACTGGGCGCGACCGAGCGGACGATGGCCCATGCTCTCTTCACCATCGTTGCGCCCACGGTTCGTGCCCACCTGCACCTGGTGTCACGCCTCTCTGCAGCCCTGCGCGATCCTGAGCTGGCTGCGCTGGTGATAGCGCGCGGGTCGTGCGAACGGATCCTGCAGCTGGTTGCGCAAGTCGAAACGAAGCTCTTGTCCGGGGAGATGCCGGCGTGACTTCCGCGCGGCTCCTTACGATCTGTTTAGCGTGTCTGATGGGCGGAGGCCTCTTAGCGCTACTCGCAGGCCGTCGGGCGCGGCTCGCATCGGCACTGGCTGTATTCGGCGTCCTGCTGGCTGCGATTGCGGGCATGGTGCCGGCCGTGCGTGCGCTCGTGCAGGGCGAGACCTGGACTCTTCGCATCGAGAGCACGGGGAATTACGGTGCCTTCTCGTTGGGGCTCGATCCGCTCTCCGGATATTTCCTGGTTGCGGTGCTCTTGCTTGGAGCATTCGCGAGCATCTACGGCCGGGAGTACCTGCTGCCCTACGCTGCGCATCGCTCGATGGGGCCGCCGTGGTTCTTCTACAACGCCGCGATCGCCAGCATGGTCGTGATCCTCGCAGCCCGAAATGCCGTGACCTTCTTCGGCGGCTGGGAGGTGATGGCAACCGCGACCTATCTGCTGGTCAGCTTCGAGCACGAACGCAGTGCAGTCCGACGCGCGGCCTGGGTGTATCTGGTAGCGGCTCACGCAGGCGCAGCGTTCCTGCTCGGGATGTTCAGCCTCTTGGGCCAGCATGCGGGGAGCTTCGAGTTCGCCGCGTTCGCGCACATGCCGAGCACGAGCCCGGGCCTGTCTGCCACGATCATCGCCTGCGCCGCCCTCGGCTTCGGCGTCAAGGCCGGGTTGGTCCCGCTGCACTTCTGGCTTCCGGAGGCTCACGCGGCTGCGCCAACCCACGTGTCTGCCCTGATGTCGGGCGTCATGATCAAGATGGGGATCTACGGAATCCTGCGGATCTTGGTGCTGCTCCGCGAGCAGGCGTCTTGGTGGGCACCGTGCCTCATCACGCTTGGTCTAACAGGTGCGCTCTTCGGGATTTCGCTGGC
>JADGRG010000038.1 GCA_017881145.1 Sandaracinaceae bacterium
GGCCGTAGCGCTGCGAGCGCAGCGTGAGCGCGACACGGTCGAGCAGGATCGAAAGCGGCACGAGGCCGTGCAGCAGGACGTGCAGGCCCACGAGCGAGCCGCCGCGCGGCGCAGTGTGCAGATCACGATGTATTCGACCACTTGGTGTGGGGTGTGCACGCGAGCTCGCGCCTACATGCGCGACAAGAGGATCGCATTCACCGAGCTCGACGTGGACGAAGACGCTTCAGCGCATGAGCGCGCACGGGTGCTGAATCCTCGCGGCTCGGTCCCCACGATCACGGTCGACGCTCTCTTGATGGTGGGCTTCAGCTCGGACGGGTTGGAATCACGCATCGAGCGAGCGACCAACGCCCGTCTGCAGCACTGACAGATAGTGTTGGATACCTTACAACGCGCGAGCCGTGTGGCTGCCCTGCATGGGCTGTTGCCGAAATATCCAGGCGGAAGCGTGCCGGTGTGCTTGCTCCGCCGCGCGACATCGTTCTAGCGTTTGCGCATGGCGAGCCCCAAAATAGAGCCAAGCGAAGCGACTCTGCGAGCCAACGCTGCCTACCCATCGTGGTTGGCAAGAGCCGAGGTGGAGGCGATCAACGGGCGACGCAACGCTGCTGCGGCGCCGGAGCTGTCGTCGTCCACGCCCACGGTTGGGCTCGCGCTCTCCGGTGGTGGCATACGCAGCGCGACCTTCTCGCTCGGCCTAGTGCAAGCCATGGCGCGCGCCGACGTGCTGCGACGGGTGGATCTTCTCTCGACGGTGTCCGGTGGTGGCTATGTCGGGAGCTTCCTCGGGGGCCTGTACTCGCGAGTGAAGCCCAGCACGTCGAGCACGAAGGGCGGCGGCGCCAGTCCAGCGCAGAGTACGCAGGCACTTGCCACGGCCAATGCGGAAGCGGCAGCCGCGCCGGGCGTTGTGGACCTGGTCAGAGAGCAGCTCCTGGGAGACCCGGAATCGTTTGCGGTTGGCTGGCTGCGCGAGAACGGTCGCTATCTGACACCGAGCGGCGGTGGCTCGAGCTGGCTGGCTGGTGCAACCTTGCTGCGCAACTGGGCCACCCTACTTCTATTGGTCGCCGTGCCTGCGTTGCTCCTCGCCACTGCGGGCGAGCTCTTGCATCGGGCCATGTATTGGCTGGGTGAACGAAGCTCCGTCGACGGGAGCTTCTGGGAAGACTCGGTGGAGTGGGGCGGCATCTGGTGGAGCCCCTTGCTCGGGCTGCCTGTGCTTTGCTTCGTGCTCTGGGTCTTGCCGATGGGTGCCGCGTTCTGGTTGGTGCCAACTGGCCACAGCCAAGCCCGGCGCAGCGGACGCAAAGGCACGTCTGCCTTTGCCATGCGCGTGCTCGCAGGGACTCTCTTCGTCGCGGCCGTAGCAGCTTGTTGGTGCTGGGCAACGCACTTCGTCGGTGATCGCCGAGTAGTGCAGGCCTTCGCGATGGCTGCCGGCTGGGCCTTCGGGCTCATCACCGTGGCCGCCTGGCTGGTTGCCGGAGGGCTTCGCTACGACGTCGACGGAGGCACACGCCACAAGCTCACTGCCTGCCTCGGCTGGGGATTGGTCGCGCTCGCGCTGAGCTCCTTCATCGCCGTGGCCGACTCGTTCGGGCAAACCCTCTACTTGCGCGCGGTCACCGGCAAACTGGGCCTACTCGTGCACTCGTTGGTGGCGCTCACGGGAACCTGCGTCACCATTGCACTCTCGGCGCATCGCTTGCTCGCTGAGCTCGGAGCACCATCGAAGCAACGCCCTCGCATCTCGCTGCAAGCCGTCGCGCTGGTGGCCGCCCTGCTCTTGTTCATAGTCGGCGCGGCGCTGCTTTCGAGCGTGAGTCACGCCGTGCTC
Organism: Sandaracinaceae bacterium; assembly: GCA_017881145.1. GTDB lineage: Bacteria > Myxococcota_A > Polyangia > Polyangiales > JAFGIB01 > JADGRF01. Next base: position 1,844 of record JADGRG010000038.1, read on the forward strand.
TGGTGGGGCAAGTGTCCCGCCACGGTGGTCGCGGACCTGAAGCCTTGTTTCGGATGCCTGGCCGCCGCCACATGCCAGCGCGTTCCAGACTGGGGTCCAATCGGCATCTGGTGTCTCGTCAACCTCTTGGTTCTCATGGCACTTGGCCGTGTCTCGTCGCTCGTCAACGCCACGTCGCTTTCCTCGTTCTACGCCTCGCGCCTGACGCGTGCGTACTTGGGTGCCTCCAACCCGGTGCGCGAGGCCGCCGAGGCCAAGGGCGAAGAGGGCGCTGCACTCAGCGTGACCGAGCCCATCGAGAGCGACGAGTTTCCCGTCCAAAGTTACAGGCCGCACGAGCGCGGCGGCCCGCTGCACATCATCAACATCACGCTCAACGAGACGGTCGACGCAGTGGCGCAGATCCGTCAACCAGACCGGCACGGCTTGGCCTTTGCGCTCGGACCATTTTCGCTGAGCGTCGGCGTCCGACACCACGCGCAGCGCGTGTTGACAGCGACCACGGGCAAGGGGGCGCCGATGCTCCTCAAGTCGAGCAAGCAAGACAACGTCTCGGCCGGCTCATTCCAGGTGTTCCCGGGCTCCGAGACCGAGATCAAAGCCGAAGACTTGGGCCTCGGAGAATGGATCTCCATCTCGGGAGCTGCGGTCGCACCTGGCATGGGCTCGCGCACGAGCCTCGGCACGAGTCTGCTCACCACCATGTTCAATCTGCGCTTGGGCGTGTGGTGGGACAGCGGCATCGAGCCGTCCGAGCGCGAAAAGAGTGCCAAGCCTCGCGGCGTCGTGCGTAAGGTCGGTCGCCGGCTCACTCGTAGCTTCCCGGTCTACGGACTGCTCTTCGATGAGCTGCTCGCGCACTTTCACGGCACCGCGCGCAGAAGTTGGTACTTGAGTGACGGCGGGCATTACGAGAACACTGGCTGCTACGAGTTGGTGCGTCGACGCGTTCCGATGATCGTCTGCTGCGACAACGGTGGCGATCCCGACTACGCGGCTTCCGACTTGGCCAACTTGGTGCGCCTGGTGCGTGTCGACTTCCACGCCGAGATCGAGTTCCTCGACAATGAAATGCTGCAGGCCGTGCTCGCTCCAGCGGTGCGTCCCTACTTCGGCACGCTGGAAGATCTGCGCAGCACCGGATGGCGCGACTCACCCTCGGATGGCAGGGCGCGTGCTCACGCCGCCATCGCACGCATCCACTATGTCGACAACGATCACCCCGAGCGCGAGGAGCACGGCATCCTGCTCGTGATCAAGCCAACGCTTTGCGGCGAAGAGCCCCTCGATGTGCGCTACTACAAGCAGGCGCACGATACCTTTCCCCAAGAGAGCACGGCCGATCAGTTCTTCGATGACGCGCAGTGGGAGGCGTATCGCAGACTGGGTGAACACATCGGGGACTGCCTCTTCTACGACGAATCGGTCGAAGGCGAACCTGAGCCCAGGTCGCTGGCTGCGACGCAGGATGAGCAGCTGGAGCCTTGGGACCCGCGCTCGCTGGATTCAACGAGCTTGCTCGCGTTGATTCGCAAGGTGGAGCGAAAGTCCCGGAAGTCAGCCATCGTGAGGCGATCGCGCGGCTGACGAGCGCCGCCGCAGCCACTGCCTCGGGCACTTGTTGACCACCCAACTCGTGGGGCCAGCTCGCGTTGAGCACGCCCAGCTCGACAAGCTGCGGGTAGAGCTCGCGCATGACGGGATGCGTGATCACGTGGCCGTCCTCGAAGTACGCTAGACTCACGCCGGCCCGCGGTGCCGTCAATTCCTTGCGCGTGTACCACCGCAGTGCTGCTAGACTCGCCGCCGATGTCACCCAAGAAGAAGACTCTGTCCACGAAGCAAGCGACCAAAGCGAAGGCCACCTCGAAGGCCAAACCGACGAAGGCAGCGAAGCCCGTGCAGGTTGCCAAGGTTGCCAAGGTTGCCAAGGCCGCTAAGGCTGCGAAGATTGCCAAGGCCGCTAAGCCGGTGAAGGCAGCCAAGTCCGTCAAGGCCAAGGCGACGGAGGCCGTGTCGGTGATCTCCGATCTGGCTCGCCTGGCGCGCCAGGCTTCGTTGGCTCGGCTGACGCGCGGCTGAGTTGCTGCTGACCGCGCAGGTGCAGAGCCGGTGTTGTCAGTGCCGGCGCATTGCCTGCAGGTGCTGCTCGGGATCGCCGCCCCAAAACGCCAAGAGCACAGTCGGGTGCTCGCGGGCGTATACGAAGTAGAAGTGGTGCGGAAAGAACACGTACTTGAACGGCGATGCGAGCCACAGGTCGACCACGGCCAGCTCGCCCTCGAAGTGCAGTTGGTCGGCCGGCAGCGGATAGCCCTGCGCGAAGTGCGTGAGATCGCGCGTACGCAGCACGCGGGCTCGCACGCGATGCAGAGCTCCGGTAGGTAGCATCAAGTCGAACTCGAAGGTGTCGAGGTGCGTGCGTAGCGCCAGTGGCAAGACCGTGCCCACGATCTCGATCGGGATGGTGTCTCGGTCGTAGTCCATGCGCGTGGTTTCGACTTTCTGGCCCGCGCGAAAGGTGCTGCGGACCAGCTCTCTCCCATCGGCGCTGGCGCGCACGCGTACTTGCTGCCAATCGAAGAGGTCCTTGAGCTTGTCGCTGAATGCAAAGCCCATGGCCTGGTCGATCGATCGATGTAGCTCGAGCGTGGTATCGACCGATACCAGGCGCAGTGCGGGCGAGAGCACCAGCGTGGCACGGATCTGCCAAGGCTCGGGCAGCGTGACAAGCTTGCCGGTCTTGGGGTGTTTGGCGCGCGTATAGGTCCGCTCCTGGACGATGCGCAGCTGGCCGCCAATCTCGCGCACGACGCGCTCGGTGCCCTGGCCCATCAACCACCCATCGCGTACGTAGGCTTGCGCTTCACCCGAAGCGTAGAGCTCGCTCCACGCGTGGTCGGTGCGCACCCGGCTGAAGAGCAAGTCGAAAGCCAACGCAATACTGGCGCAAGCCAGGAGCCCTGCCAGCACTGCGCTGAATGTGAGCTTCTGCTGTGTGCTGCGGCTCAGCATGGGCCGATTCTGCCAGTGCGCTGGCCTCGCGTCACGAGCGCCGGTGAACTGGCGGGGCCGGCAGCGCGCGCTGCTTCAAGTGATGTCTTGACCGACGTGGTCATGCCGGCGGGTCTCTCCGGGCTGGCGCTTCGTGCGCGGCTCGGAACTGCCCGCGCACTTTCTGGAGTGAACGCGGGGATGGCGTGCCCAAAGCCGAGGCCCTGCGGTCCTAAGTGGGTAGACTCACCCACAAGGAGCTCCGCATGCTTTCGACCCTAGCCAAGCCCATCGTCCACTGGCTGCCACGCGTGTTCGCGTTGGGCAGCGTTTCAGCCCTGATGGCCTGCGATGCGCAGGTCTCGACCGCATACAAGGGCGAGGCTCTGCTGACCATGAATGGCAGCGTTCACATCACCAACGATTCGACCGAGGGTGCGCTCCGGCCGGCGCTGGCGTTTCTCAACCAGGAACGCAGCGAGATCCAGATTGTCGACACGGAAGTGGAAGGCCAGTTCCCGGCTGCGTTCACGCTCCACGTCTACGATCCTCCGCCAGCAGCTATGTTCATGAGAGTTACACCGGAAGCAGCCGAGCCGCGGATAGCGATCGCCTACATCACGGCGGTGACTTCCGCGCATCCCGGGACCCTCCAGTACGCCGACTACGGGGAAAGCTCTGTCAGCGCCAGTGCGAGCGGAAGCACGTCTGCACCCACGCAAA
>JADGRG010000391.1 GCA_017881145.1 Sandaracinaceae bacterium
AAAGAACCGCCTCTTGCCACCTCGCGGGGTGACAAGGCATGTCAAGAACGCGTGCTAACCTGAACCTAGCGCGGCAAGAGGGGGGGTCGCTCGCGGTGTGCGCACTCTCAGGGCGCGACGCAGAAGGTGAAGGCTGCGGAATCACTCTGAGCGCCGGCTTTGGCGCTGATCGTCACCTGCCAGAGGCCGCTCATGAAGAGGTAGAGCGGCGCCACTTGGTAGCCGTCGGTGGTGGGTGTGACCGTGGCAGCAACCGGCGAGGCGTGCCCGTGATCTGGCATCAGTGTCCGTACGCTGAGCGTCGCGCCGCTGACTGGGTTGCCCGCGAGATCGCTGAGCTGCATACGCCAGGTGTTGTTGCCCTTCGCCGGCGGCGCGGGTGTGCTCTCGACCAGCCTGAAATTGAAGACTCCGGCCGTGCCCGTCTTCTCTAAGTTTGCACTGTAGTTCTCGGCGCGCGGATCGCCGACGCAGCCTGCGCCGGCATCGGACGCGTTGCCCGCGTCTTGCATCGAGCTTTCGGCGCGCTTCGACTGGCAGCTTGCGAGCAACCAGGCGAGGGCAGCGCTGCGTAGCCACGCATGGCGGCTGCAGCGCACCGTCCTAGACTTGTGGTTTGGGCGCTGCATGGTTGCTCCCACGAGTCTTCCAGCATCTCGCGTTCTGCGACAACTTGCCACATGGTCGCGAGCCACTTGCTACGCTAGCTATCCCGCTCGCCCAAGGCGCGACGGAGCATAGACATGATCAGATCCTTTGAGTGCGGCCACGACCCACAAGACCAAGCATGTTGGCGCGCGCTCGTGCCCGCGCTGGTTTTGCTCTTCGCGTGCAACAGCTCGCCCAAGACCGCCAGCGATGCCGGCGGCAGCGTGGCTACGTGCAGCGCGCCCGGCGTCGCGACGGTCGGCGCAGCGGACCAGCACTGCGGCGCCAACGTTCAAGTCACGAGCAAAGTGGCGTGCAATCCCCCCGATGCTGGCGCTGCGAGCATGCACGACGCGATCAGCACGGCAGACCAAGACGCTGGCGTGGTGCCCGAGTTCGGGGACACGATGTATGGCAGCGAGGGTGACGACGACGACTGTAAGTACCACGTGCGCTGGAGCTCGACGCAGCTCTGTCAGGGTGGCGACGTCTATTTCACGGTGACGCTCACCAACAAGTCCGACGGCAAGCCGGTCACCGGTGCAACCCCCTCGCCAGATCTTGTGATCGGCGATGTGCATCCCGGCATCATCGAACACTCGAAGCCCGTCGAAGAGTCGCCCGGGACCTACAAGGTCGGGCCGGTGGGCTTCGACCAGAGCGGCCACTGGACGGTGCGCTTCCACTTCTTCGGGGATTGCTCCGATGCGCAGGAGAGCCCGCACGGCCACGCTGCGTTCTACGTGGACGTGCCTTGAGCCACGCGCAGGCTTCCCCGGCATGCTGCCAAGTCTCGGTGTAGAGTCTGCGCGTGCCCCCAGCTCGCACTCTGGCCACGCTGCTTGCCACGCCGCTTGCCACGCCGCTTGCGCCTTTCCTGTGCCTTCTGCTTTTCGCCTGCGACGCTCGCACGCCAGGCTCCAGCTCCTCGCACCTTTCGCGGGAAGAGCTGATGAATCCGGAGACCTGCCGGGGCTGCCACCCCAACCACTATCGCGAGTGGAAGAGCAGCATGCACGCCTATGCTGCCGAGGATCCGATCTTCCTGGCGATGAACGCGCGCGGGCAGCGTGAAGCCAAGCTGGGTAAGTTCTGCATCAACTGCCATGCACCGATGGCAGTGCGCGAAGGCGCGACGACCGACGGCCTGAACATGGCGCAAGTGCCACAGCAGCTGCACGGCGTGACCTGCTACTTCTGCCACAACGTGACGGCGGTGCATGGCGACAACAACAACCCGCTCGAGCTCGCCGACGACACGACCATGCGCGGTGGCATCAAGGATCCCAAGCGCTCCTCGGCCCATGGCGTCGGCTATTCGAAGCTCCACGACAGCGGAGAGCTGGACTCTTCGCAGCTCTGCGGCAGCTGCCACGACATCGTGACGCCCAGCCATGTGAACCTCGAACGCACGTTCGCGGAGTGGAGAAATAGCCTCTACTCGCATGCCGGCGCTGCAGCCGTCAGCTGCGGCAACTGCCACATGGAGAGCCGCGATGGCCTAGCAGCCTACGACGCCGAGGTCTCCGTGCCGACGCGCAAGGTGCATCTGCACCTCTTCGCTGGCATCGACACGGCGCGCACCACCTTTCCGGATCAAGACGTGCAGCGTGCGGCGGTGGCTTGTCAGCTCCGGGCCTCGGTGTTGCTTGCGCTCTGCCCAGCACCGGACGGAACCTTTCAAGTCTCGATCGAGACGCTGGCCGGACACGCGTTCCCCAGCGGAGCTGCGCAGGATCGGCGGTTGTGGCTCGACTTCGTCGCCTACGACGCCAGTGACAAGGTCCTGTATCAGAGCGGGGTCGTGCCCGCTTCCGAAGTGGTGGGAAAGCCCCTGGGCACGGCCGGCTACGATCCGAACCTGAAGGTGTTTCACGACACGCTCTACGATCTACGCGGCAACGAAACGTTGATGTTCTGGGAGGCTGCGTCCTCGGCTGCGCATCCCGACGGCTATGCGAGTGTCTTGCTCCCGCAGGCCAAGACGAAGGTTCTCTCCGAGCATACCGTGCAGCTTCCGACCTTCAGCGTGCCGCAGCTTCCGGCGCGCGTGCGGGTGCAGATGCACGTGCAGCCGGTGGCGCGCGAGGTGCTCGACTCGTTGGTGCAGAGCGGCGACCTAGACGCGTCGATCGTCGGGAAGCTGGAGACCCTCACGCCCACCGGCACGATCGTGGAGTGGCAAGCCAGTGACGGCTACAGTCAGTGCATCTCCCAAGCATTACCCGACGACCTCGACTGTCCGAACGACTATCTCTGCAAGCTCTATCCCGAGCTCACTCAGTGTGCGCAACGCTGACCAGCGACCTCCTGACCGATGAACAACCGTTCTTCGAACTGATAGGGCAAGATCTGCCTATGCTTACTCTGCGCTATGTGCTCTGCGACGTCTTCACCGAACGCGCGCTCACCGGCAATCCGTTGGCAGTGTTCACGGACGCGCGCCGCTTGAGCGCGGGTACCATGCAAGACCTCGCTCGCGAGCTGAACCTCTCGGAGAGCGTGTTCGTCTTGCCCGCGACCGAAGGTGGACACGCTCGCATCCGCATCTTTACGCCGAAGCGCGAGCTGCCTTTCGCCGGGCATCCGACCTTGGGAGCGGCGTTCGTGTTGGGCGGGCCGATGCAGGCCGAGTTGGTGCGCCTGGAGACCGGCGCCGGCATCGTGCCGGTGGTGCTGGAGCGGGAAGGGCCGCGCATCATCTTCGGCTGGATGACGCAGCCCATCCCGAAGGTCGGCACGTTCGCAGCGCAGACTGAGCTCTTCGCTGCGCTCGGAGTGGCAGGTTCGCTCTTGCCGGTCGAGACTTACGATCTTGGCCCGACGCATCTTTTCGTGAACCTGTCGACGAGGGACGAGGTCGCGGCAGTGCAACCGGACCTGCGCGCGCTGCAAGCGCATTGCACGCAATCTGTGAACGTGTTCGCAGGCGAGGGCACACGCTGGAAGACGCGCGACTTCGCTCCGCGCCACGGCATCGCCGAAGATCCCGCGACCGGCTCGGCTGCCGGACCACTGGCTGTACACCTGCTGCGCCACGGACGCATTGCTGCGGGCGACACCATAACCATCGAGCAGGGCGCAGAGCTGGAGCGGCCGAGCACGCTTTACGCCCGCGTGCACGGCAGTGCCGAGCAAATCGAACGCGTCGAGGTCGGCGGCAGCGCGGTAGTCATCGGCCGCGGTGAGATCACGCTGCGCGACCGGATGACGTGAGCGGCGGGGCAGCGGAGGACTCTCGTCGGCCCGCACAGTGGTGTGCTGTGACGCTCGCGCCAGCCTGTAGCGGCTCTCACGGCAGGCGTGATTCGCAGCGACGGAGCACGCTTGCTGTGAGACCGTCCGCAAGGTGGCGCGGCCGTAGGCCTGAAGAGCTGTCCAGAAATGGCTCATAGCGGCTTACGTCCTCGAAAAAATCCTCGAAATAACGAGTATTCCTGCGGTTTCTTCTGCGGGCGCGCTCGCTCTGCGCCGATTTCTGGACAGCTCTTGACCTTGCGCAGCGAATGAAAATGAGCCATTGAACGGCGCCATTTTTTGGCGGTCGCAAGCTCACCGGGAACGCACCATGCCGCTTCTCCACGAAGTCCTCGAGCACAACGCGCACTGGGTGCAGGAGCGCAATCGCGCGGTGACCAAGGTGCCGCAGAAGAAGGTGATCATCTTCACCTGCATGGACACGCGTCTGGTCGACTTCCTGGAGCCCGCGCTCGGCCTGCGGCGCGGCGACGCGCAGATGATCAAGAACGCCGGCAACACCCTGGTCGATGCCGGCGGCGGTGTGGTGCGCTCGCTGGTGGTCGCGATCCACGCGCTCGGCTGCGAGGAGATCTTCGTGATCGGTCACCGCGACTGCGGCATGGCTCAGCTCGACAAGGAAGCGCTGCGCATCAAGATGCTGGAGAGCGGCGTGCCCGAGGAAGCCATCAACGCGTTACACCCGACGCTCGGCGAGTGGCTCGGTGGCTTCCATGATCCGTTGGGCAATGTGCAGCACGTGGTGCAGCTCCTGCGCGACAACCCGCTCATTCCCAAGCGTGTGCCGGTGCACGGCCTGATGTTCGACCCGTCGAGCGGCGTGCTGCAGGTCTTGGTGGACGGCTATCCTGCTCTGCCCGCAGGTGCGGCGCAGCCCTGAGCTCTAGCGCGCTGTGATGTCGTTGCTACAAGTCGGAGCGCTTTCCGGTAGCATCCGGCCATGACCGAACGTCCGTTCCCTCTGCGCTTCTACGAGTCCACGGTCGCGTCGGGCAATGCGTACAAGGTCCGGCTGCTGATGGCGCAGCTCGGAATCACCTGCGAGGTGATCGCGCTGGACATTCTCGCCCAGCCTTCACAGTCACGCACCGCGGAGTTCTTGGCCAAGAACCCGAACGGTCGCATCCCGGTGCTCGAGCTCGAAGACGGCACGTTCTTGGCGGAGAGCAACGCCATCCTCTTCTACCTGGCCGACGGTTCAGCATTCATGCCGAGTGCTGCGGTGGAGCGTGCACAGGTACTGCAGTGGATGTTCTTCGAGCAATACAGTCACGAGCCTTACATCGCGGTGATGAAGTCCTGGAGGTTCTGGGGCGACCTGTCGCAGAAGCGCCCCGAAGAGATCGCGCTCTGGCAAACGCGCGGGCAGGCCGCGCTCAACGTGATGGACACTCACCTGCGTAAGCGCTCCTTCTTCGTCGGTGAACGCTACTCGATCGCGGACATCGCGCTCTACGCCTACACGCACACGGCCGACTTGGCCGGCTTCGACCTCGTCTCCACGCCGGCCGTGCGCGCCTGGCTCGACCGTGTTGCCGCGCAGCCAGATCACGTCCTGATCGCGAACGGTCCCGGGTCTGCAGGCTTTCAAGATCACCGCCAACCAGGATGAGCAGGCGCCAGCGTGCGGTTGGGCTCGGCGGACGGGCGCGAGCGAGCCGCGTCCCACCGAGCCTCTCTTGCTCCGCTAGGCCTATAAGTCGCGCAGGTTCAGCGAGCCGATATAGTCGGTCTTGCCGAGGTCGACGCCGTTGTGGCGCAGGATCGCGTAGGCCATGCAGAGATGGAAATAGGTGTTGGGCAGGTTGAACTCGGTCAGGAAGTCGATCGCGTTCAGGCCCTTGCCGGGCATGAAGTTGAGCGGAATGACCTGGCGCTCGGCTTCAGCGAACATCGTTTCGTTGAAGGTGCCGAGATACTCGAGCACCGAGCGCACGCGAGCGCGTACTTCCTCGAAGGTCTGCTCGTTGTCCTCGTGCTTGGGCGGCTTCACACCGGCCAGTCGCGCTGCGAGGAACTTCGCCCCATCGGTGGCGCTCTGGATCTGCCGAAGCAGCGGATACATGTCCGGCGCCAGCCGTGCCTGCAAGAGCACCATCGGCTCGAACTTCTTGGCCGTCGCGTGCGCGGCCGCCTTGTCGAGCCAGTGATCCAGCTGCTTCACCATCTTGGTCATCTGCACGACGTGCGCGTAGTAGTGCGACATGGTTCCTCTTCCGTTGGTTGCGAGCAGGCTCAAGAGCTGTCGAAAAATGGCTCATAGCGGCTTTCGTCCTGCCAAAACATCCTCGAAATACGGGAGTATTCCTGCGGTTTTTTCTGCGGGCGCGCTCGCTCTGCGCCGATTTTTCGGCAGCTCTTCAGGGGAGCGGGGAGCACATTCTTGTAGTGTCCCGGTGCGTGGCGTCAAGTCGGGCGGTCGAGTCGGGGAGCATCATGGCGCAGCCGGCTGGTTGTCTTGTGCGTTCGGTGGCAGCTCCAGCGTGATCCGTCCGATCGACCCGGCGCGAAACTCGTGCACGAAGATCTCTGCCGCCTTGTGCAGATCGACGATGCCGCCGGGCCGTAAGGCTCCGCGGCGACGCCCCAGCTCGGTGAGCAGTGCCTCCGGCGTTGCCGGCGTGCCGGCGAGCTTGTAGCGCGCGACGACGAGGTGGGCGTAGTGCTCCAGCACGTACTGGGCGCCGAACATTGCGATAGTCAGGTAGTCGATGGCGGTATCCGGAATCGAGCCGGCGAACGCCAGCCGAAAGGCTCCGCGCTCGTCCGCGATCTTCGGCCACATCAGACCGGGAGTGTCGGTGAGTGTCGTGCCGTCCTTCAGGACCACATGCTGCTGTTTCTTGGTGACGGCGGGCTTGTTGCCGACAGCCGCGATCGTCCGATTCATCAGGATGTTGATCAGGGTCGACTTTCCCACGTTCGGCACGCCGGCGATCAGCGCACGCACGTGCTTGGTTGGGCCGCGATGCAGCGCCAGGCCCCGGGTCAGCTCGCTGATGCGCTGCCGGGTCTCCTGCGGCCGATCGGTCGACGATTCGAACGCCCTGATATTGGGTTGGCTGCGAAAGTGCTGCAGCCAGGCCTGAGTCGCTTCGGGATCGGCGAGATCGCTCCTGGTGAGGATCTTGATGCACGGTTTATCGCGCCGCAGCTCAGTTACCAGTGGGTTTGCGCTGGAGGCCGGCAGGCGCGCGTCGACGACCTCGAGGACTACGTCCTGTGATGGCATGAGCGCCGCGAGCTCGCGCCGCGCCTTCGTCATGTGCCCGGGATACCACTGCAACGACATCGGGCTTGTTCTACTCCCTCTTCCGAGGGAAGGTGGCGCAATGAGTGAAGTAAACGACGAAGACGTCCTGGAAGAGCGAATGTGGAAGAAAGCCGGGTGGATTGCCCAGGTTCTCAAGAACGAGAACGACGACGGCTGGGCCGTGTCGATGACCCGCGTCGGCGACACGGAGCCCGCCTTGGTTGGCCCCTGGACCATGGGGCGTGACAAAAAGAACCCCAAGCCTCTCGATCACTTCGCATTTTCGACCCTGGTCAAGACCGCGCGTGAGGTGCTGCTGCGCCACGAGCAGGCCGCCCACGCCAGGCTCCACAAGACTCGCACCATCACCAGCGAAGACGGACTGCGCATCCGCGTCGACCTCGATATCGCCGAGGACGAGGACGACCCGCACGCCATGCTGGCAGCTTTCGATGACACCACCGGCGAGCGGATCCAGAGCCAGCGCGTGAGCCCCGTGTTCAAGCTCACCGAGGCGAGCGCGCAGCGCTTCCTGCGCACCGGCGAGGGCTGAAGAGCTGTCCAGAAATGGCTCATAGCGGCTTACGTCCTCGAAGAAATCCTCGAAATACATGAGTATTCCTGCGGTTTTTTCTGCGGGCGCGCTCGCTCTGCGCCGATTTCTGGACAGCTCTTGAGACGCGCAGGGCGCAGCCTCGGGCCGGACCCGCTGAGCCGCCGATTCGCGACTACTTGCGGAAGCGCGAGGGGTATTCGTTCTTGCCGGCCCGAGTGCTGAGCTCGGCGTCGTCCGGGTGCAGCTCGAGCGCGCGCTTGATGAGCACGGGCTCTTCTTCCCGGACGCTCGGGTCGGGCAA
>JADGRG010000039.1 GCA_017881145.1 Sandaracinaceae bacterium
CTCATCGGCTTCTCGGGTGCGCCGTTCACGCTCGCTTCCTACGTGATCGAAGGCGGCGGCTCGCGCGACTACATGCACACCAAGAAGCTCATGTTCAGCGACCCGGGCGCGTGGAATGCGCTGATGGCGAAGCTGACCTCGGCCGTGGTGCTGTACCTCAACGCGCAGATCAAAGCGGGCGTGCAGGCAGTGCAGGTCTTCGACTCCTGGATCGGCGCGCTCAGCCCCGCGGACTACCAGCAGTACGTGCAGCCGCACATGAAGCGCCTGTTCGCGGCGCTCGACCACAGCGTGCCCGCGATCCACTTCGGCACCGGCAACCCCGCACTCTACCCGCTGATGAAAGCCGCCGGCGGCGACGTCATCGGCATCGACTTCCGCTGCGACCTCGGCACCACCTGGGACGCGCTCGGTGAGGTCGCGCTGATGGGCAACCTCGATCCGTACTCGCTGCTGGCGCCGCGCGCAGAGCTAGAGGCGCGTGCCAAGCGCGTGCTCGACGGCGCACGCCAGCGCCCGGGCCACATCTTCAACCTCGGACACGGGCTGTTCCCGGAAGCCAGTGTCGAACAGGTGCGCGTGCTCGTCGACTACGTGCACGCGCAAAGCGCGCGTTGAGCACGGCGCAACATCAAGCCGTGATGCTGGTGGGCTTCGGCGGACCCGAACGCCCCGAAGAGATCCGCCCGTTTCTGCAGAACGTGCTGCGCGGCCGGCCGGTGCCGCCCTCGCGTATCGAGACCGTCGCGCGTCACTACGAGCTCATCGGTGGGCGCTCACCCATCAACGAGCTCACCGAGGCCCAGCGCGCGGCGCTGCAAGCCCGCCTGCGCGAGCTCGGCATGGAGCTACCCGTGCGCACGGGCATGCGCCACGCCAAGCCCTTCATCGCGACCACGCTCGGCGAGCTGGCGGCGCAAGGCGTACAACGTATCGTTGCCGTCATCATGGCGTCGTTCCACGATCGCGCCACGGTCGAGCGCTACGCCAGTGCGGTCGATGAAGCGAAGCGCGAGAGTGGTTGTGCGCAGCTGACAATCGACTACACGGGCGGGGCCGAAGACCAGCCAGGGTTCATCGACGCGAACGCGGCCCAGCTGCGCGCTGCGTACGCGACGCTGTCAGACGAGTTGCGCGAGCAGGCGCGGCTGGTGTTCACCGCGCACAGCGTGCCCACGGCGGTGGGCGAAGCCTCGGGCTATGTGGCGCGCTTCGAGACCGCGGCGCAGCAGATCGCGCAGGCACTCGGTGGACGGCCCTATCGGCTCGCCTACCAGAGCCGCAGCGGTGCACCGAGCGAGCGCTGGCTCGAGCCGGACATCTGCGCGGTCGTCGACGAAGAAGCCGCGCGCGGCAGCAAGGTCGTGGTCGTCGCGCCGATCGGCTTCGTGTGCGACCACGTCGAAGTGCTCTACGATCTCGACATCGAGGCAGCGCAGCGCGCGCGCGCGCATGGCCTGCATTGGGTACGCGCCGCGACCGTGGGTACTCACCCGGCCTACATCGACGCACTGGCCCAACAAGTGCTGCGCATGCTTGCGAAGCACTGAGCCCGGTCGGTCTAGTCAAGTTGCAACTTGCCGCCTGGGTTGTGTTTGGTCATCATTGGTGCTCGCGTTTGCGGTCACGCAACGCACTGGAGTTCGAGATGGCGAGCCAAGACTGTCCGCACATGGGCACCTGCCCGATGTATCCGGTCATCAAGCTCTCGGGTTCGCTCAAGGTCTGGCAGACGCGCTACTGCCAGGCTGCGTATGCCGAATGCGCGCGCCACAAGTTGTCGGTGGCTGGTCAGCGCGTACCGCAGACGCTCATGCCGAACGGCGCGTACCTGAAGCTGGCAAGAGCCTCGAGCGCGGAGTGAGCTTGCATGCATTACCTGGCGTTTTGGCAGAGTGCTTTGGTGCTGGCGGCAGTCCCGCTGGTGCAGTGGCTGTGGCTGCGGCGCAGCTTCGGCGTATCGGGGCGTTACACGGCGCTGGTCGATGAGCTTCGTTCGCCACGCAGTGCGGAAGACGAGCCCGAGATGAACGAAGCCGAGCTGATCGCCGCGATGCGCGCGGCGACGGCCGAAGCCTTCGGCGAGAGTGTGCTCGAAGCGCCGGCCGCGCCCGATCCTGCGGCGCCCGTCGTGCTGCGCGCCGCCGATCCCGCGTACATGCACTGGCTGTTCTTCGGCGGCATCGCGGCCGGGGGCCTCGTGTCCGCGCTGGCGCGCGGCAACTGGACGCCGACTTTTGGCCTGCACAGCGAGCTGTTCGCACGCATGTTCGGCGCCTCGCCGGTGCTCGGTCCTCTCGTGCTCGTGGGCGGCGGTGTGCTGGTCGGTTTCGGTACGCGCATGGCGGGCGGCTGTACCTCTGGGCACGGCCTGTGCGGTGTGAGCCAGTTCCAGCGCGGCAGCCTACTCGCGACGCTGGCGTTCTTCGGCACAGGCGTGGTGACTTCGTTCGCGCTGCGGGGGCTGCTGTGAAGGCCGCGCTCAGCACGCTCGCGGTCGGTCTGTTGTTCGGCTTGGGCCTCAGCTGCATCGGCTTCTCGTCCTGGGACGAGGTGCATCGCATGTTCGTGTTCGCCGACCTGCGCATGTTGCTGGCGTTCATGCTGGCGGTCGTCGTGCTCGTGCCGGCGACCGCTGCGTGGAAGCGCTGGATGCCGGGCAGAGTGAAGTTCCGAACGCGCCCCACACACAAAGGCACGCTGCTTGGCGGTGCGTTGTTCGGTGTGGGCTGGGCGCTGTCGGGCGCGTGCCCTGCCATCGCGCTCGTACAGGTCGGCGAAGGCCAACTCGCGGCGCTGCTCACGCTCGGCGGCATCTTCGCGGGTAACTGGCTGTATGCTGCGGTGCAGCAGCGCTACCTGCACTGGGACACGGGCAGCTGCATCGACGAGTGAACCATGCGCCGGATCTTCGCGTGCCTTGCGATCGCACTGCTGACGCTTGCAACGAGCGGCACGTTCGCAGACAC
>JADGRG010000392.1 GCA_017881145.1 Sandaracinaceae bacterium
GACGGAAGAGATCGGTTATCTCTCCTGGCTCGCAACCTGGGTCGACGACTACCGTTACGTGCCGCACTTCGAATGGGAGCTAGGTTCGCGACCTCTGTCAGTGCGCGAGCTCCCAGCTACTGCCTTCGACTCGAGCGATGACAAGCAGCGCGTGACTAACCTGCTCTTCCGCTACAATCACCCAACTCCGGGAGCGTTGCTAGCGTCGCAACCTGAGCCCTTGGTTCGCATGACCCCCGGCATCGATGCCGATTTCGGGGTGCTGGCGCAGCAGCGAATCGCCCGCCATCCGCTACGGCACTTCGTGGTCTTGCCGCTGCGCCGTGCCTTCGGACTGTGGTTCGATACGCACAGCGACTACTACCCCTTTGCTGGCGAGTTGCAGGATTGGCAGCGTGCGTCGCCAACCACTCGCGTGTGGCGCGCGCTCTTTGTCGCGTTGATCTGGGCGTACACCATCGGAGCGGTGTGCGGGCTGCTCGCTACACGCCGGCGCTCGGGGCCGAACCTGGTCGCGTGGTTTGCGGCGCTGATCGTGCTTCCGCGCCTCGGCCTGTTGTCGAGACTCGAGAATCCCGAGCCGCGCTATCTGGTCGAGCTCATCCCATGCGTGGTGAGTCTCTGCGCGCTGGGGCTAAGCGCAGGGTTGCCCGCAACCGTGAGGGGCCTCTTCGTACCACGCAGACTTTGCAGGACCGTCACACATCCCTCGCGGATCCGCCCCGAAACAATTGCCTAACCATCACCGGTCCGTGATCGGATCGCCATGCAAGCGGTCCAATCTCGGACCTCATGCCGACCTCGAACGCAGGCCTCATCTCCTACGCTGCCGGCCTTCTACTCTGCTCACTCGTCACGAGCGCTGGCTGTAGCTCGGCGGCCGCCTCGGACCAAAGCTCGCGAAACACTGGAAAGCCCACGCCGCCCGTGCGCTGCGAGGCAGCGTCGGTCGTGCTGATCACGCTGGATGGTGTGCGCTGGCAGGAGGTCTTTCACGGCGTCGACACAGGGCTGGCGGACACGCACGGACTTGCCGCGTACGAACGAGTCGATGCAGCAGAGCTCATGCCGAACCTGCATCGCTTGGCGTCGCAAGAGGGCGCGTCGCTAGGTGGAGGCCGCGACGGGCAGGCGATCCGTGCCTCGGGACCCAACTTCATTTCGCTGCCGGGCTACACCGAGCTCATGACCGGCCGGACGCGGCCCGGCTGCGTCGACAACGATTGCGGCCGGGTAACGCACTCGACGTTGCTAGACGAGCTTGCAGCGGATGGCTGCGGGAAGGCGGCGCTATTCAGCTCCTGGGCGAGCATCGGGGACGCAGCCAGCATGTCGCACGAAAACGTGCGCAGCTCGGTGGGTCGCTACGCAGGAGACTTGCGTGGTGAGCTGGAGGCCGATCCGGGCGTCGCGCAGATTCTCGCGGCGGGTGCTCGCTCGGCTGGAGCGCCTGGTGAGGACGACTTTCGTCCCGATGCCTACACAGGCGAGGCTGCTCTGGCTTACCTGCAGGCCGCGCATCCGCGCTTCTTGTTCATCGGCCTTGGCGACACAGACGAATATGGTCACGCCGATGACTACCGCGCCTACCTCGACGCCCTGCGCCGTGCAGACGAGCTGATCGGGCGCGTCGCTCACTTCGTGTTTCAGGAGATCGCGCTGGGCCGCCGCACGACTCTCTTGGTGACCACCGATCACGGCCGCGCTTACAGCTTCACGTCTCACGGCGCCGAGTCGCCCGAGTCGTCACGGGTGTGGCTGGTCGCGGCGGGCTCGGGAGTGGCAGCGCGCGGGCTTGTGGAATCGGGGCGCGAACGTCACCTCGCGGATATCGCGCCCACGATTCGAGCACTCCTGGGTTTGCCTGCCGTGTCGCCGTCCGACTCGGGTGAGATGTTGAGAGAGTTGCTTCTGCCCCAGCCAGCCACCATGGCCGCGCGTACTCATTCGCAACTCGCGCTGGCAGCAAACGGGGCGACTCGTAGCGAGTTCTGAATGCATGCGTTTGCGTCATTTGTGTGACGACTTCGTTATGGAGTGAGCAAGCGCGCGTGAAGAGTTGGTGTCGCTGCATTCGGCTGACGCTCTCCGCTTGAAAATCTCCACGATCCATGTCGAAAGGCGTGTTCAGAGCAGTTGTGGCTGCGTGCATACACCAAGCGAGTCCTGCTAGCTTCCTGCCCGATTGAGCAACAACGTTTACAAGCCATCGGCGTGCGACCTCGTCATCGTCATCGTGATGAGCGCGCGCATATTGGAGCACCATGCTGACCCAACACATCGCATTAGTACCCGAGGGCAACGGCGTGAACGCGTCGGACCTGGCCCGCGTGAGCGCCGCGTTGCAGAAGCAGGTGGTTCGTGATCTGGCTCCGCTCTGGGGTATCTCGGCCACAGTCGATGCGTTTCCAACTCTGGAGGATGTCCCTGTAGGCTACTGGCCGATCGTCGTGACGTTCCGTCAGCTGGGTCGTGATGCAGGCGTACGCATCGATCGTAACGGTCAGCCCTATGCGCTGGTGGAAGTGGCTGCGAGCTGGTCGCTGCACGCAAGTCGTGCTTGCCTCGAGATGCTCGTCAATCCATCTGGTAACCGTAGCGTGACCACGGTGTCGCCTCGCGCTGACCAGGGGCCCGTGGAGCTGCTCGTCGAAGTGTGTAGCGCCTGCGACGATGCGCGCTACGCCTATGTGATCAACGACGTGCTGGTGGCCGACTTCTGCACCCCGGCGTACTACGGTACGGGTCTCGGCCTGGGCCGCCTTCGTTACACGGCCAACGCATCCGCCTCGGCGCCCTTCGAGTTGCTGCCGGGTGGACATCTGACCTGGTATGACCCTGTTTCCGATAGCTGGTGGACGCGCGCGCATTCCGAAGAGAGCGTCGTCGACACCGAGCTCGGTTCCATCGAGCGGCCGTTCTCGTCGGTGCGGGAGTTGGCGTCCGACCGTGCGCCACGCCGCCTGGCAGCGGGAGGACTCTCGATCGAAGCCTTCGCGGCGCGCATGGGCGTGGTCCGCCAGCACGCTTTCCAGGCCTCGCAGTATCGTTCGCATCGGCTGCGCGCGCAGCTCGCCGGGCCCAGCACGCAGTGGCCAGCCACGATCGACGTGGGGCATGCCCGGCAGGACATGCAGTCCTGGCCGCTGACGGCGGCATCGCGCGCTCGCGAGTCGTCTGCACCGCCTGCTCCCGCGGTCGCGGCATCGAGGGCGTTCGAGAAGAGCACGAGCATGCGCTTGACGCCGGACGCCGAGCGAAAGCGGGCCGAGGAGCACTTCGATCTACTCATGGAGGCGTTGCAGGACGCCCCCGTGGACCCCTCAAGCGAAACCGACGAAACCGAGTTGCGCGCGGTGCCGAGCGAAGCCGTTGCGGTCGCAGCCGCTGCGCGCCCGAGTCGCTCACCAACCGAGGCGTTACGCTCGAACCCACCGCCGCTGCCGCGCGCCAGTGCCAAACCCGCCCCACGCACGGCGGTGCCGCAGCCAGCGCCACGACGGGCACATCCTGAGCCAGGCGCGCGGACCGGGTCGCCAGCGCTCATGGTTGTGCTGGTCGCTTGCGTCTGTCTAGCGGTGGGCTGGGGTGCTCAGCGTCTGCTCGGCGATGCAACTTCCCGGCCGACCGATACGCGGAGCACTGCGAAGCCCTCACCCGAGCGGGCTCTCACGACGACGGTGTCCGCTGCGACACAGCCAGCCCCAAGCGCTCCAGCACCGCTATCAGCCGAGCCCAGGGCGGAAAGCGCGCCGGCCGCTAACGGAACGTTGCAGGCAACTACGGCCGCGGCTGTTGCGCCCGCGCCCGCCACGCCTGTGGCCGCGTCGGCCTCGCCGCCACCAGTGCCGACGTCGGGTCATGCGGTGTCGTCACCGGAGCTGGCTCAGCGTGCGGTGCAACCGGCAGCCAAGCCGCACTCCCCCCAACCCGGCAATCCAGTCGACACCGCGGTTTCTTCGCAAGAGCTCGTTGCATCGACCAAACACCACGGGAGGCCTCGCCCGAACGGCGCGCAGCCGAGCCCCGCGCCGGCCTCGCCATCCAGCACGGCTGCTGCAAGCGGCGCCTCGCTCGATGACCTGCTCGACAGTCGGAGATGAACGTGTGGTCGTTCCTACCAAGAGCGTGCCTCGCGTTGCTACCCTGCGTGCTGCTGATCCTCGAGCTCTGCGCGAGTGCCTCCGCGCAAGAGTCGACAGCCAACCAGGCCGACGCGCTCTTTGTGGCGGGCAAGGTGAAGCTCGCCGAGAAGGACTACGAGCAGGCGTGCCAGCTCTTCTCCGAGAGCTTCAGGATCGAGGCGGCCACGGGCACCCTGCTGGCGCTCGCCATCTGTCAGGAGCGTGCCGGCAAGCTTGCCTCGGCTTTCGCGTCCTACAACGAAGTGGTGCAGCGGTCCAATAAGGAGCAGCGGCCCGACCGTGCGAAAGCGGCATCCGAGAAGGCAGCCGCACTGCAACCGCGTCTCTCCGGTTTGCGCGTGGTGCTTGGCTCTGCGGCTGGCGCAGCCGGCTTGGTCGTGCGCATCGATGGAGAGCCGGTGGACGCAGCCAAGCTGAAGAGCACGATCCCCATGGATGGTGGCTATCACGCTGTGGAGGTATCTGCGCCTGCGCTGCGAACCTGGACCGAGACGGTTACGTTGGCGGAGTCGGGTGACGAGAAGATACTGACGGCGCCAGCACTGCGGCAGCTGAAGAACGAACCCCGGGAAAGCCGTGCTGCGACGCAGCCATCAGCGGCGACTACGCCGCAGGCGACGGAAGCGTCGGAGAGCAGCGTTGCCGCTGCGCCGCCTGGCGCGCCGGTCCTTCCCAGCGCTGCGCCCATCCCAGCTCCGGAACGTGCGCCAGAGCGTGCTGACTCGACGCCGTCCAGTGAAGCGGACTCCTCGGATGGCGGGTCCAGCCTCTCTGCCCTGCGCGTGACCGCACTGGTCGCGTTCACAGCAGGCCTGGTCGGGCTTGCCGGGGCGACGGTCTTCACGCTGCGCGCAGTTCACGACAACGACGCCTCGCGGACCGGTTGCAACGGCAACCTATGCACCGCGGCGGCGCGCAATCAGCGGCTGGACGCACGGCAAGCCGGCAACCTTGCGACGGTGGGCTTCGTCCTGGGCGGAAGCCTGGTCGGTGCCGGCGCCTTGATGTGGCTGCTCGGCGGCCACGACCCGTCTGCATCGTCGGCCGAGAGCGGCCATTCTGTTCGTGTTGCACTCACGCCGTGGTTTGGCGCGCATGCCCTGGGTGCAGTCGCGCAGGGAGCCTTCTGATGCGATGCGATGGCTTAGCGGCAGACTCCAGGCACGGCAGTGGCACGCGACTCTTGCTGCTCGGCGCGATCGTGGCTTCGGGATGCAACGCCATCTTGGGGATTGCTCCGCCATCGGATCGCCTGCTCGATGGCGGGTCACGTCACGTGGTGACCTCCAGCGGCAGCGCGGCCTTCGACTCTGGTCTCGGCAGCACGTCCGACGACGGCGGTCTCGATGGCTCAGCTGGATCGAGCCTGCCAGCGGTGGCGCACGCATGGGCGGAATGGCCGATGCCGAACCCGGAGTCTACACACCTGGCGAATGCTCAGACCTACAGCGTCGACCCCGCAGGAGTAGTCACCGACCAAGTGACACACTTGCAGTGGCAGCAGGCGGTGGACAAGAGCACATACACATGGGCCGATGCCGCAGCTCGGTGCGCGCAGCTCTCGATCGCCGGCAAGGGTGGCTTTCGTCTGCCCTCGCGCATCGAGCTGCTCTCTCTGGTCGACTTCACCAGGCTGAACCCATCGATCGACGCGACCGCATTCCCCGGGGCGCCAGCGGAGCGCTACTGGTCTGCTTCAACCTACGCCGGTGCGCCGACGCACGCGTGGGGAGTGGACTTTGGGTTCGCTGTCGGGTTGGTCTTCCAAGACGATGTAACGCAAGCGTGCCGCGTGCGCTGCGTGAGGTGAGGGCGGCTCTATGAGTAAGCGTGTGCACCGAAACCTCCTGGGATGGGTCAGGACCGCGCTCCTGGTCGCGGGCATCGTGTCGTTGTCTTTGAACCAACTCGCGGCGCAGGCTACCGCCTCTCATTTCGTGGTGGCTCCCAGCTCCACCACGGTGAGCGACACGGCCACCCAGCTTACCTGGCAGCGAAGTGCTCCGTCGCAGACCTACGACTGGAAGAGCGCCACCAAATACTGCGCGCAGCTCGAGCTCGACGGCAAAGGTTGGCGTCTGCCCACGATAAAGGAGCTGCACACGTTGGTAGACGAGTCACGCGTCATGCCTGCGATCGATGTCAGCGCGTTTCCGGCTGCGGTGTCAGATTACTACTGGAGCTCATCGCAGGTACCCGGTTTTCTTACCGAAACCTGGACAGTCGGCTTCGCTTATGGCTTCGACGGCTTCTTTGGGGTCGACACCGGCCAGCATGTGCGCTGTGTCCGCTGACGCGGCGCGCGATCCATCGTGAGCCGAGCCGCACGGATCGTCGACCTGGTGGGTCGCCGCACTCGATCGCAAGACAATACACGTGCTTGTCACCTCCCATCGGATCGTCTGCCTCTCAAGTGTCACATCCGGCACGCAGAGTGGCGGCGCTCTAAGTGGCTTTCCGCCGGAGCCGCCTGGTCCATGAGAGTTATTCTTGCATTGTCGCGACACGGTTCCTACGAGGAGGCGCAGAGCCGTCAGGGTGCGATCGTTTCCTATCCGCTCACCTCAGAAGGGCGCGCGCAGGCCAAGAACTTGGCGCGCGAGTTGTGCAGGCTCGCGGCGCTTCACCACCTGGTCGTGCATCCCGTCATCGACGCATCGCCACTACCTCGCGATCAAGAGACCGCCTGCATCGCTGCGGAAGTGCTGACCGCCGCGACGCGAAAGCCGTTTCGCGTAGAACAGCACGCCGTGCTCTGTGAGCGAAGCCTGCGTCCGGCCGCCGACCGCACGCCAGCGGAGATGGAACAGACGCTGATGCAAGACCGGTTGCCAGCCGGCACTACGGAGCTCTCGTCCATCAGCGAGCGGCCGTTCCCGGCGGCTGAATCGTTGGTCGCGGCGGGTCGACGCGTTGCCGAGCACCTGCGCAAGACTGCGCTCGCGCTCGCATCCAAGAGTCGCGCCGAGACCCTCAAGCTCTTCGTGGGCCACGGGGGTGCGCTCTGCTACGCAGCCTGCGAGTTGGGAATGGTCGATCTCGCGAGTGTCTCGACACTAGCCATCCCCCATGGCCGCGCGGTGCTGATCGAGCGATTGACGACCGGCTCCTGGACCTTTCTGGATGGAGCCTGGAAGGACGAGCGCCCAGGCGCCGACGAGGCATCCGCAGCTTCAGTCAAAACCAGCCAACTCGATGCCACTGATCGCCACTTAGCGTGATTTGCGGGGGCTCGCGCTGAACCAAGGGGCATGGTGTCCGCTTGGGCCGGCGC
>JADGRG010000393.1 GCA_017881145.1 Sandaracinaceae bacterium
ACCGCCGATGAGATCTTGGACTTGTACCCATACCTCGAACGCGAAGACATCGCCGCGAGTCTCTCGTATGCAGCGGATGCTGTCGAAGCCCTCCGAGGCGAGTGACGAAAAGACGCAGTGAAGAAGTAGGCTCTTCGCTGGTCGTCGGGGCGATCCTTGCCCGCGGCGCAGCCCTGTCGTAGCTGTCGAACGCTCATTTCCCCCATGTTTTTGCGACCTTCTCGCATGACAGCCCACAAACCTGATGCCCCCGACTCGCCCATCGCGAGCGCGGCGCGCCTATACTGGCGAGCGATGTCGTCCGCGTCCCAACCAGCTCCTTCGCCGCAACTCGCGAAAGTACCTGTGCAGGCCATCGTTGCACTCGCGGGCAAGGGCATGACCGCGCGCGAGATCTTGGAAGCGTTCCCATCGCTGAAGCCCGAGGACATCCGCGCTGCGCTGCTGCAAGCGGTCGAGGTGGTCTGCGACAGGGCGGCGTCGCTCACGACAAGCGCAGACGAAGCGCTGGCGATCTTGCAACGAGCACGTCGGAACGCAGGACTGTCGGAAGCAGAGGCCACTCGGCTCGGCGTCGAAGAGACGCGCGCACATCGGCGCGAAAAAGCAGCACAGCGCCTCGCCCGAGTAGAGCACGCACTCATTGTTCAGCGTCAACCCCCGCATCGAACGCTTTGGGCGCCGGCGGCGGGATATCCGGCGTGCGCGGCACGATGGCGATGGCGCGGACGATGAGTGCTGGACTCGCGCGGATGGGCAGCGCTCGTGAGCCGCGGGCCGCAGGCAGATCGTGGAAGGTGGTGCTGGTGCCGAGCGCCGCGACCTGGCGGTCTGCTCCGAGCTCCACGAAGACGTCGGGTCGTGGATCCGAGAGCTCCACGATGACGCGTGCTGCTGCGCCAGGCGCACGACCGACGCGCAATATGAGCTTTGCGTCCGCGCCAGGTCGGCAGCCACTGCCTGGTTCGCATTCCCATTGGCCTACGAGCATTTCTCGCAAGAGCCGCAGCTCTGCAGCGCTTGGCAGGTCAGCGGCTGCAGAGGCAGCTGATCGCGTTGGAGCAAAGCTGTGGCGAAGATCGAGCGCCAGGCCACTCGATCCAGCGAGCGAGCCGAGAGAATCCAGCAGCGGCAGCAGCCCGTCGGGCACGCCGGTCTCGGTGCCGAGGAAGCGCAGGATCAGGCTCTTGGCGCGTGGATCACGCAGCTGGCAGAGCGCGCGTGCTTCTGCGGTGCGGGCCTCGGGATAGCGTTCCTCTGCGAAGGCCTTCGCGATGGCATCGGCCGCGATGCGTCCACCGAGCGTTGCCAGCGCTTGCACGACGCGCGGCCGCAGCCGGACATCGGCCAGCACTGGTAGCAGGCCGGCAACGGCTGGCTTCGCGTGAGTATCGGCGAGCTTGTCGATGGCAGCTCGCCGCATGCCCTCCTCGGCGCGTTCGTCGCGCGCCAGAGCGATAAGCACGGCCATGCTCTCGTGGTCGTTGGCAGACGCAAGCAAGAGTGCCGCCCGGCGCGCCAGGTCGAGCGCGTGAGGGCCTGCTGCGAGCGCGCGAGCCAACACTTCCTTCACCTGCACGGTGGCGTCCGCATCGCCGAGAGTCAGCGCACCGAGGGCAGCCTCGTCACGAACCACCGGCTCGGGATCGCTGGCGCGCAAGGTGGCGATGACTTGTCGTGCTTCTGCGAGCCGCAGCCGGGCCACCGCACGCAGAGCTTCGGCTCGAACGTCCGTGCGCGCGGCACCCAAGAGCGGCAAGAGTAACGGGCCTACCGAAGCGTCGCCCAGGCGCGCTCGCGCGAGAGCTTTGGGCCAACCGCCGCCACCATCCATGGCGACCGCTTCGACCTGCGGCAGCGAGGCGACGAACTCCGCGAGCTCGGAGCGCAGACGCTGGAGCACCGCGGGTTCGGTCTGCGAGGCATCGTTGCGCTCGCCGGGATCACGCTGCAGGTCGAAGAGCCGACACTTTCCGGTGGTGGGCTCGCAGATGGCTTTGTCGTGGCCATCCGTCCACATCTGCAAGTCATCGAGCGAAGCGAAGGCACGCAGCTCTGCGGGCGCAGGCTCGCCGCGCAGAATCGCTCCCAGGTCATCTCCGCGCATGCGAGCATCGCGGGGCACACCCACGGCAGAGAGCACGGTCGTGGCCAAGTCGACCAACTCGACGGGCGCCGTCACGACGTGAGGTGGCGCTCGGCCCGGCGACGACCAGAGCAGCGGCACGCGCACTTGTTCTTCGAAGAGCGTGGTGCCGTGGTGATAGCCACCGTGCTCGCCGAATTCTTCGCCATGGTCGGCGGTGACGATCACCGTGCCACCCGGCCGATGCGCGCGGAAGCTCTGCACGAGCTTGCCGACGGCGGCATCTGCCGCAGCTACCTCGCCGTCGTAGAGCGCGACGGGTGTCTCGCCGTGGCGAAACGCTGGCGGTGGATCGTAAGGTTCGTGTGGTTCGAAGAGATGCACCCAGGCGAAGAGCGGATGGCCGGGCTCGACCTTGTCGAGATAGCGGGTGAGCTGTTCGACGCGCTGGTCGGCGGGCGCAAACATCTCTTTGACGTACTCGAGCCCGAAGTGGTCGACGTGCAACGCCTTGAAGCGTTCTTCGTCGACGAAGAAGATGGCGGGCGGGTAGAAGCCTGCCGTGCGATAGCCGTAGCGCCGGAGCATGCGCGGCAGCGTCGCGTGATCTGTCGGCGCGTTGGGCAGCGAGAGCACCGGGCGCAGATACTTGCCGGTCAGCAGTGAGCCGAGTGCATAAGAGGTGTGCGGCGTGGGCGTGTAGGCCTGCGCGAAGACGACCGACTGAGAGGCCAAGGCATCGAGCTCCGGGGTGAGCCCGTGACCGCCGTAGGCGCGCAGGCGATCCGCGCGCAAGGCGTCGATGGTGATGAGCAGGACGTCTTGCCCGCGCAGGTCCAGCCCCGCACGCGACGCTTGCGAGCGTCCTGCCGCCCCGGGCTGCAGTGCATGCGTCGCGGGGCCTGTCGATGCGCTCGCGCAGAGCGAGCGCATGAGCTTGCCCGTCAGCGGTGCGGCCAGCTCCACGGCGAAGCGCGCGTTGGATGCTTCGGCAAGCGCGCCGAGTTGCAGTGGAGATGAGACGACAAGAAGCAGGGCCGAGAGCGCAAACCAGCGAGTGAGCCGCGCTTTGTCGGGCGTCCAGGTGATGAGCTGGCTGGATGCTGCGGCACAAAGCCACACAGACGAGGCGAGCGAGATGTGCAGCGCCGGATAAAGTCGACGCAAGCAGAGCGCATCAAGGAGCAACGCGCAGAGCGTCCACCCACCGAGCCCGGCTGCCCAAAGCCAGCGCTCTCGACGCGTCCCACGCACGGTGACCAAGGCGAAGCGGCGCGCGAGCCAGGTCAGAGCAAGCGCGAGAGTCGCCGCCATCAGCAGCACGAGCAGCGGTCGCCCCGGCACGTTCCGCACGCGGCGACCCGCAGAGAGGGAAAAGAGCGCGAGTGCAGAGAGTGGCCAAGCGAGCACCAGGGCCAGGCCGGCAACGCGTCGGGCCCAGGGCTCGTCGGGCAGCTTGGGTGCGCGACCGTGCAACGCAAGCAAGCTGCCCCACAGACCCAGGCTCAGGAGCACGCTCACCGTCGCGCCTGCGCTGACTGCTACCCGAGCGAAACGACCGAGCTCCGCACCCGAGAGGAAGAGCTCGTGGTCGAAGATGCCGACCACCGCGGCTTCGAGAGCGCCGAGCAGCACGCCGACACAGGCGGAGCGGAGTAGAACGAGAGCCCCGTTTTGGAGGAGCGCGCGCATTCAACCAGCCTCCTCCTTCACCACGGTGCGCACGCCTTCTTGCCAGCGCTCGAGCACGCGGCGTGCACCGGCGTGCTCGGGCAGGAGCAGCTCCGGGTCGAGCTCGATGACTTGCTGCGCGGCTGCGCGCGCCCGCGCCAAGAGATGTGCATCCCGACGCAGATCACCGAAGCGAAAGCCGGGAAGCCCCGACTGGCGGTGGCCAAAGATCTCGCCCGGCCCGCGCAGGCGCAGGTCTTCTTCCGCGATGCGAAAGCCATCGGTGCTCTCGCAGAGAATCTGGATGCGAGCCTGCGCTTCCTCGCTGGCTGCTTCGTGCACCAAGAGACACGCGCTGCGCTGGCCACCTCGGCCGACGCGCCCGCGCAGCTGATGGAGCTGTGCCAGGCCGAAGC